>JBEAPQ010000271.1:0-4896 GCA_041164325.1 Planctomycetota bacterium
CGGAGAAGATGCTCGACCGGAGTTCGCCGCTGCGGTCCATCGCGCGCAGCGCGTCGTAGCCGCCGATCGGCCGGTCGTCGATCAGCACGAGTGGCACGGTCATGTGGCCCGGGAGGATCGAGGACGTGACGGCGCGCCGGTCGGGGGAGTCGTCGAGGTGGACCTCGTCGAACGTGATGCCCTGGGCCTGCAGCAGCTCCTCGGCTGCGATGCAGAAGGGGCAGGTTCGCGTGCGGTAGACGACGACGGTGGCGCGCTGCTTCATCGGGCGCAGGTCTTAGTCCGTTGCCGTCGATGACGGAAGGCGGCGCCACGGCAGCGCGCGGTCGATCGCGACACCGGCCAGGGCGCCGACGAAGTAGCGGCCCGGGTCTGCGGGATCGAACCCCTGGCCGAGCACGAGGCGTCCGCCGGGAAGTCCACGCAGCCATGCCAGGATCGGGTGCTCGACGGCCTGGCTCCCCTCGATCAGGAGGCAGAACGCAAGGGCAGCGAGGAACGCCGCGCGCATCGCGAGGCGTGGTGCGGCGAGCGACAGCGCGAGGTAGGCGGCGGTCGCGTAGAGGGCGTCACCCGCGTGCGACGCGACGAAGGTGGGAATCCAGACGGCCTGGCTCCGTGAGCCGAGGCCGGCCGTGACGACGGCGAGGAGCGCGAGGAGGCGCACGCCCCGACGGCGCTCGCGGCCGTTCACGCGGTGGCCTCGGCCGCCGCGCTCGGTGCCGGCCGTTGGCGGATCCGCGCGAACACGCCCCGGCCCCAGTTCGACAGGTCGTCGAGGTAGAGGTAGGCGATCGGCACGGCCACCGCGGTGAAGAGAGTGCTGACCAGGAGTCCGCCCGACACGGCGATCGACATGCTGACGTAGCTGATCCCCTCGCCGGTCGACTCGCCGAAGATCGCCATCGGCAGGAGGCCGACGATCGTCGTGGTTGCGGTCATGAAGATCGGCCGGAGCCGGATGCGTGCGCCCTCCAGGAGGGCGGTGCGGCGGTCGACACCCTCGCGGCGCAGACGCTCGATGCAGTCGAGCAGCACGATGCCGTTGTTCACGACGATCCCAGCGAGAAGCAGCATGCCGATGCCGGCCATGACGTCCATCGAGCCGTGGAACGCGAAGAGCGACCAGTAGGCGCCGAGCAGAGCGAACGGCACCGTTGCCAGGATGGCGCCCGGCAAGACCAGCGACTCGAACAGGATGGCCATCAGCAGGAAGACCAGCGTGATCGACAGCCACGCGGCGTCGAGGAGCTCCTGCAGCTGGATCATCAAGTCGTTCGACGCGCTCTCCTCGCTCCACGAGTAGCCGCGGGGCAGCGGCGTCGACTGCATGATGTCGCGGAGCACGAGCGCCATGCGGCCTGGATCGACGTCCGGGGCACGCTCGCCGACCAGCGTGACGTGGGTCTTGCCGTCGATGCGGTTGATCTCGTCGAGCGATCGCTGGAAGCGGATGTCGGTGATGTCGGCGAGGCGTTGGAACGCGCCCCCCTGGCTGAACACCTGCGTTTCGCGCAGGTCGAACAGGGAGGGGTTCTGCTCCGCCTCGTACTGGGCGATCAGGCGGACTTCGCGCCCCGTCTCCTCGAACCGCGTGAGCTCGCGCCCCCGGAGCCCGGATGCCATCGTCCACTCGAGCGCCTCGGGGCGGACACCGCGCTCACTGAGGAGCTCGCGGTCGACCGAGACGATGACCTCCTCCGTTGCGTCCGAGCCGCCGGCCTCGATCGAAGCGACCTCGGGGCGCCGCGCCAGCCGATCGCGGAGCTCCAGTGCCTTCGCCATCAGGAACTCGCTGTCGGGTCCCCAGAGCCGGAGCACGAAGTTCTTGGAGGCCGCTTCGGCCGTCGCCTGACCGCCGCCCATGCTGGAACCACGGTCGCGCAGCGCCACGGTGATGCCGGGGCGGCGCGGCCATTCGCTGCGGATGCGCTGGCCGATCTTCGGGTGCTCCTCCTTCGGGATCTGCGGATCGATCGTCAGGTCGAACCGGGCGCTGGTCCGGCTGAAGCGGGATGCAATGGTCTTCAGTCCGTACTCGTCGCGACGGGCGTCGAGGAACTCCTCGTAGTGGCGCACCTCGCTGTGGACGTCGCCCAGGTCGAGGCCGCGCGGAATCTCCAGGTTGATCGTCACGTCACCGCGGCTGAACGGTCCGCCGCCGCCCTCGGTGGCCATCGTCAGCTTGGACGCCGGTAGCTGGATCGTCGCGCACAGGCCGAGGCAGACGAGCGCCATCGCGAAGCGGCCGACGTGCGAGCGCGTCGCGGGGCCGAGGACGAGGCGGTTCGCCGCGAGGAGCCACTCGATCGGATGGAACCGTGACGACATCCCGATCCGGGAGTCCGGATGCTGGGCTCCCGTGCCGACCTTGCGCGTTGCGGCAGGCAGGAGCCAGAGCGCGATCCCGAGGCTGCCCAGGAGCGCGATCGAGAGCGGGAGCCCGAGGGCCGCGAGCGTCACCTTGATGTTCTGGTCCGAGCCCATGAACACCAGCGGGAGGATGACGACGACCGTCGTCAGCGTCGCCATCGTGACCGGCAGGACCATCTCGCGGGCCCCGTCGACGCAGGCGGAGCGCAGGGGCGCACCTTCCTGGCGTCGTCGGCGGATGTTCTCGAGGACCACGACGGAGTTGTCGACCACCATGCCGACCGCCAGCGTCAGGCCTGCCATCGTCACGATGTTCATCGTGTCGCCGGCGAAGAACAGGTAGCTCGTCGCGACCATCAGCGCGAGCGGCATGGCCAGTGCGACGATCAGCGTCAGCCGGATGTTGCGGAGGAACAGGAACAGCGCGATGAGCGCGAGCGCTCCTCCCTGCAGGGACGTCGCGAGCAGCGTCTCGAGGCTCTGGCGGATCGTCGCGCCCTGATCGAACAGGAACACGAACCCCATCCCCGCGAGCTGCGCCTCGGCTTCCAGTTCGGCGATGGCGGCCTTCGCGTTGTCGCTGGCCTCGATGGGGTTGGCCCCCGACTGGAGACGGATCACCGCCGTGTAGGTGAACTTGCCGTCGACCTTCGACAGGCTGTCTCGGACCGACGGGACGTCTTCGACCTTCGCGATGTCGCCGACGGTCAGGCCGGGGCGGATCGGGTAGCGCGCGATCTCGTCCCGGCTGCGGAACTTCGTGTCCACGCGGACCATGTAGCGCTCGCTGCCGTTGTCGAGTTCGCCGACCGGCTGCACGAAGTTGTCCTGGCCGAGGCGGCGGAGCAGCTCGCCGTAGTCGATCCGGTGTTCGACCAGCTTGTCGCGGTCGAACAGGATGCGCAGCGTCTCGTCGATCAGGCCCCAGATCTCGACGCGCCCGACACCGTCCACCGCTTCGAGTCGGGGGCGGACGATCTCATCGATCTTGAAGTCCCACTCCGGGTCCCGTTCCGGCGTCCGGATCTGGCAGAACGCGAGCGGCGCGCTGCTCATGTCCTCGCGCCACGTGAAGTACTGGTCGACTTCGCTCGGCCACTCGAGCCGCGCGCGCTGGGCGCGGTCGCGGATCTCGGCGCCGGCCAGCACCGGGTCCACGCCCTGCTCGAGCTCGATCCGGAACATCGCGCGCGAGCTGCCGCCCTCCGCGCTGATCTTCCGGATCCCGGGGATCGTGCGGAGCTGCTCCTCGAACGGCCGCAGCACCAGCTCCTCGACCTCGCGCGGCGGCATGTCCTGCCGGATCGGCACGTAGATGTTCAGTGAGTTCGCGCTGATGCCGTTCGGCATCAGCTGGAGCGGCGTCCGCGACACGGCGAGCAGACCGATCGTCAGCAGCGCGACGGCGCACATCAGGCTCGAGACCGGGCGGTCGACGAACGTGGCGACGAGGCTCTGGCGCGCGCGCTGCACGCCGGTCAGCGGCTGGTCCATGTCAGGCTCTCCGATCGGACATCGAGTAGACGCAGGGGATGACGACGAGCGTCAGGATCGTCGACGAGATCAGTCCCGCGACGACGGTGATCGCGAGCGGTGCGCGGAGCTCGACGCCCTCGCTCCCGCCGAGGAGCGGGAATCCGGACAGCCAGCCCGTCAGGGGCAGCAGACCGAGCACGGTCGTCGTGGTCGTCATCAGCACGGGGCGGAGGCGGGAACGCGCGCCCTCGAGGATCGCCTCGCGCTTCGGAAGTCCCTCGGCGCGCAGCTTGTTGATCTGGTCGACGAGGATGATCGCGTTGTTGACGACGATGCCCGCGAGCACGATCCCGCCGAGCAGCGCGATCACCGACAGCGGCACGTCGAGGACGAGCAGCACGAAGATCACGCCGACGAAGGCCAGCGGGAGTGAGCACAGGATCACGAACGGCTGGATCAGGCTCTCGAACTGGCTCGCCATCACCACGTAGACGAGGAAGATCGCGAGCGCGAGCGCGAGGTAGACGCTGTCCATCGACCGGGCCATCTCGTCCTTCTGGCTGCCCATCCGGATCTCGATGCCGGCGGGCGTCGGGATCGCAGCGATCGCGGCTTCGACCGCGGCCTGGGCGCTGCCCAGGTCGAAGCCCTGGACGGCGGCCTGGACCTCGGCGCCGCGCGTGTTGCCCAGGCGGCGGATCTCGGACGGACCCTCGAGGATCGTGGCTTCGGCGATGCTCTCGAGCGGGATCGTGGGCGAACCCTTCGGGTTGACGTTGACTTCGAGCAGGCGCTGGACGCGGTCGAATTCGCTCCGGTCGAGCGCGACCCGCATGTCGATCTTCCGGTCGCGGACCGCGAAGCGCGTGGGCACGTCGCCCTGCACCTTGTTGGTCAGGATCTGCGCGACGACGCCGGAGTCGAGGCCGAGGGCCGACATCTTGTCGCGATCGAGGCGGAGCACGATCTCGGGGTTGCCGCGCTGCAGGCTGCTCCGCACGTCGCGCAGGCCCGGGATGCCCGCCATCGTCGCCTGGACATCGGCGC
>JBEAPQ010000272.1:0-8603 GCA_041164325.1 Planctomycetota bacterium
TCGACCTGAATCGACCGATGGACGAGATCCGCGCCGAGCTGACCCGCTACCCGGTCGAGACCCGCTTCTCGCTGACCGGCTCCCTGATCGTCGCCCGCGACATCGCCCACGCGAAGCTGAAGGAGCGCATCGACCGCGGCGAGGGTCTGCCGAGCTACCTGCGCGACCACATCGTCTACTACGCAGGGCCGGCCAAGACGCCGGCCGGCTACGCGTCGGGCTCGTTCGGACCGACGACCGCAGGGCGCATGGACAGCTACGTGGACCTGTTCATGGAGCACGGCGGCAGCTTCGTCACGCTCGCCAAGGGCAACCGTTCGGTGGAGGTCACCCAGGCCTGCAAGAAGCACGGCGGCTTCTATCTGGGGTCGATCGGTGGGCCCGCGGCGATCCTCGCGCGCGACAACATCAAGAGGGTGGAGGTCGTCGAGTACGCCGAACTCGGCATGGAGGCCGTCTGGAAGATCGACGTGGTCGACTTCCCGGCGTTCATGGTCGTCGACGACAAGGGCAACGACTTCTTCACCCGCAAGTGATGCACCTGTTGTCCAAGCGCGCGGCCATCCTCGCCTGCTGCTGGCTGGTTGCTGGCTGCGTGGGCGCCCCGCCCACCGCCGAGGAGATGGCGGAGGCCACGTACGGCCCGGAGCCGAGCGACCACGAAGCGCGGGTCCGACAGGTCGTGCTCGCCGCCTACCGCAGCGAGCAGGTCGTCGAGGTCGAGGTCGGCGCACCGCGGAAAGCGTGGTTCGGCGACCTCGGCGGGACGTTCCGCGCGCGCAACATCCAGTTCGGCTGGGTCGTCCGCTTCCGCGGCTACCGACTCAGCTTCGCCGGCGTCAAACCGGCAGTCGTCGGCGAAGTGTTCTTCCGAGCCGACGACCTCGTCGCGATCGCCGACGGACGCGACGGACTGCGGAGCGTCACGCAGCCCCGCTGACGGCCCGAGGCCGTCAGCGGAAAGCCGGATGACTCCGGTTGCCGCCCGACTCCAGGTAGGCCAGGAGATCGAGGACTTCCTCGAGCGTCAGCGCGCCGAGGAGACCGGCCGGCATCGGTGAGATCGGCGACGGTGCGCGCGACTTCACGTCGGCGACCGCGACCTTCTGCCGCTGGCCGGTGAACGGCTCGACGATGATGTCGAGCATGCCGCCCGCCTCGTCGACGATCCGACCGACGACGACGCTGTCGTTGCGGAGCGTGACGAGCGTGTTCTCGTACTGGTCGGAGATGTCCGCCGACGGCTCGAGGATCGTCTGCAGCAGGTCGCGCCGCGAGAAGCGGCTCGATGCGGCGGTCAGGTCAGGACCGACGCCGCCGCCCTTGCCGTCGAAGCGGTGGCAAGCCGCGCAGGCGGCCTTCGTGAACGCCGCCTCGCCACGTGCGAAGTCGCGCCCCTTGCCGACCTGGGCGAGGTAGGGCTGGAGCTCCTGCGTCGTCCAAGCCCGGGCCCCCGCGCCGAGGGCCTCGAGGTCCGGCACCTCGACCCGCGGCGGCGCGGCAAGCGCCTCGAGCGCGGCGCGCATGCCTTCGGGCGAGCGCGCGAGGGCGTCCTTCTCGATCGCTTCGATGTAGCCCCGGAAGCTGGCGCCACCATCGGAGTTCTTGGCCGCTCCGAGCCAGCGGAACAGCCGCTCCCGGTCTGGGCCCGACCACGCATCCTCGGGGACGAGGCGCAGCGCGTAGGCAACCTCGATGCCGGGGCCGACTTCCATCTGCTCCAAGACGTCGAGCGCCTTGCCGGTCGCCGGGCCCGCACCCCCACCAGCCACCAAGAGCTGCAGCAGCTGCCGGTCGTGGAGGCGATCCCCGCACGGGTAGAGCGCCGCGAGCCGAACGAGCATCGCGACACGCAGGTCTTCCCCGACCGGGGCGGTCCGACGCGCCTGCGCCACCTCATGGACGCGGAGCCATGCGGCGCGCTGCGCGCGGTCGAGGTCCGGCCAGCGGAACGCTCCGAGCCGCTCCAGAACCGCATCGCGGTCGGCGTCATCACCCTGTCGCGCCAGCGCGAGGAGGGCCTCCAGCGAGCTCGTCCCCGGCGCCTCGGCGATCGCACGGTCCGCCCAGAGCCCGACGGGCACGAACTCCAGCGCGATCCGAGCCGCGTAGCGGACGAAGCGGTCTGCGTCCGAGAGTCCTGCGAAGAGGCGCGGCACGGCCTGGTTGTCCGGTCGCCCGTGCAGGGCTTCGAACGCACGCCGGCGCGCTCGCGCGTCTTTGCCGACGGCCTCGTCCTGGAGCGTCGCCCACTCGGTGCCCTCGACGGCTGCATCGCCGCTCCACGTCACACGGTAGAGACCTGCCTGCGTTCCGCGGCCCCCCGTCGTGAACCACAGCGCGCCGTCGGGCCCCGCCGTCATGTCGGTGACGTTGAGCGGCTTGCCCGTCACGAAGTGATCGAAGGACCCCTCGAACGTGGCTCCATCCGGTTCGAGCCGCACGCGGAGGATCCGTCCGTAGGCCCAGTCGGCGGCGTAGAGGGCACGGCGATCCGCATCGGGGAATGCGAGTCCGTAGCCCATCTCGACGCCGGTCGGCGAGCTGAGCCCGACGTCGACGACGGCAGGGAGAGAATCGGGGAACTCGACCGGCCACTTGCTCGCACCGGTCCGCCACCCGGACTCACCGCCGGACACCGTGTGGACGATCCGCGTCGGGCGATACCAGGGCAGCCCGATGTCCCACTCCATGTCGGAGTCGAACGTGAAGATCTCGCCGTCCGGACCGAACGCGAAGTCGTACGCGTTGCGGAATCCGGCCGCGAAGATCTCGAACGTCTTGCCGTCCGGTCCCGTGCGCAGCACGTGACCGCCGGGCGCGCGCACGTCGCGTGCGTGGCCTCGCGGGTCGACGAGCCGCGGCAGCAGCACGTCCTCGGCCCAGTCCTTGTGCGGCGACGTCTTCGCGAGCGATTCCGGCCGCGGCGACATGTTGCCGTTCATCATGTAGAGCCGACCGTCCGGCCCCAGACGCACAGCGTGCGCGCCGTGCTCCCCGCCGCCGCCGAGCGCGTGGATGCGGGTGACGTCCTCGTAGCGCCCGTCCTTGTCGGCATCCCGCATCCGGTAGAGGCCGTAGCCGGCGTCCCCGTTCCCCTGCACGTAGAGCGCTCCGTAGGCGGCACAGAAACCCATGCAGCCGCGCGGTGACTCGGTCAGCACGAGAAGGCCGCCGTCCTCGCGCTCGGGGTCCAGCACGCGCGCGAGATGACCGCCTTCGATGCTGACCAGCAACTGGCCCTGCTCATCCAGGCCGAGCGCGATCCAGGACCCCTCACCCACCTGCGCCGACCGCATCCGCTCGACCCGGTAGCCGTCGGCCACGACGAGCTTGTCGGCCGCGGTCGCTTCGCGCGGCGCGAACGGGTCGGGCCAGGGACCCGTCGTCGCATCGCTCGCTCCGAAGGACTGCGCGGTCGGCCAGCTGCTCGCATCGAAGGCCGGATCCTTCGCCGGGTCGACGGCGTCGGCGGGCCCGACGCGCCACTCCGGGTCGGAGACGACGTCGAACGCGCCTGCCGCCGTCTTGACCCGCGCCCGCAGCAGGAATCCTGCGGGCCCACCCTCGTTGACGCACCGCGCGACCAGCACGTGCGCCCCGGCGGAGAGCGGCCCCACCTGCTTGGCGTGCCCGAGCTTGGCCCAGTCCTTGCCGCCGAGAATCCTGCGTCCGTCGAGGAACAGCTCGAACTCGTTGTCGCACGTCGCGTGGACTTCGACGGTCGCGGCAGGCTCCCCGAGCTCGAACATCCGGCGCAGCGTGATGCGCGCACCGTCGCCCTCGGTCTCGTTCCCCCAGATCCATTGGGGCTTGGGCTCGCTGTCGACCCGCGCGATCCGGAAGTCCTTGTACTGGACTTCCATCGGAGGCCCCGCGTGGACCTGGATCGCAATCCGACCGCTGCGCTTCGCCTCGGGGCCGTCGTCGACGACGTCGACGGTCGTCATGCCGTTGATCGTGTGCGTCAAGCGGTTGCCGACGGCGCGGACGATGTAGTCATTCCAACCATCACGGATCTGCGCCTGCATCGCGACCCCGTCCCCGAGCGCAGGCTCAGCGGCCCGCTTGCCGTCGGATCCGATCCGCACACGCTCGCCCCGGCGCGCGAGGATCCCGCGGCCACGCTCCTCGTACAGGATGCCGGTGTAGGTCGGACCGGCCTCGATGTCCGCCTGGTAGCCCGCGACGACGAACTCGGGGCGCAGCTCGCTCCGGTACTGGACTCCCGAGTTGCCCGACAGGATCCGGTACGAGAACCGCAGCTCGAAGTCCGCGAACGTCCCGTCGTGCACGAGGAACGTGTTGCGCTTGCACGGCACTTCTGCGGTCGAGCGCCCCACGATCGCCCCGTTCTCGACCGACCAGTAGCGCTCGTCGCCACTCCAGCCCGTCAGCGACGCGCCGTCGAAGAGGGGTTCGAACCGAAGCGTGCCTTGGGCGGGCAGGGCTGCGGCGACGAGGACGAGAGCGAGGAGCAGGAGCGAGCGCGTCACCATCATGGTGCGCGCAGTCTAGCGGGCACGGCACGCAGATCGTGCCCCCGCAAGGCTGCTGTCCTCAGGGGCAGCCGACGCCGAGGACGGCGCGCCCCGCCTTCGAGACCGCGAGCCCACCGGGCAGGGATGGGTTCACGTGCAGACACTGGAAGAAGAGCCGCGCGCCCATCAGACCCGGGTCACCGGGAATCGTGAGCGCCAGCGAAGCGTTGCCCGACGGATCCGCCGGAGAGACCGCCGAAGCGTCCGTCGAGTTGCGGAGTCGACACCCGACAGCCCCGTAGGCGGCGAGGTCGATCGGGAAGGGCACGCCGTTGTAGCTGCCGAACGCGAAGATCACCGGGAAGCCCGAGGCCGCCCCGGATACCGCAACCGACAGCGCGCCACCGAGCGCCGAAGAGCCGCCCGCCGTCATCTCCAGGCCGCCGCAGCCGAGCCCGAAGGTCGTGATGTCCGCACACTGGAGCTCGACGCGGAACTTCGACGCGTTGTTGCCGACCGTCCCGGTCGCAGGCGGAGTGCCCGCCCAGTTGTTGACGTAGAGACGCTCCCGCGTGGCGCGGTGCACCGAGGATGAGCCATTGTCGGCGTCGTTGCCTTCGACCACCAGGTCGATGAGCAGGTCGCTCTGGCCGTCGTAGACGAAGCTCTGGTCGAAGCCGATGCTCGACCACTGGTTGCCGTTCTTCTGCCACGTGTACTCGAGCTGGTCGAGCACGACCACCTGGGCGAAACCGACCGTCAGCAGATTGCGGTCGAAGTCGTTGTTACCCCCGGAGAACGTGAATCCGGGCGGCACCAGCGCCAGCGTGATCCGGATGGCGTCCGCGTAGTGCACGCCGGTCGCGCAGGGCGCGAACGACAGGCCCGTGACGAGGCCGGGGGTACCACCGAGATCCGACGCGGTGGCGACCATCTGCACGCGCTGGTTGGACCACGTGGCGTTGTTCGCCGTGGTCCCGAACGGGATCACGTTGCAATTGCCGGACGTCGCATCGCTGTCAGGGACGCCGAACGCCACGCCCTGGGACGACGCGGGCACGGCCAGGAAGGCCGCGAGGAGCGAGGGAGCAAGCAGACGCATGACGGTCTCCGGGAGCGAAGGAGAGGGAGAGAGAGCGGCAGGATCCTAGTCCAACCGCACGCCGAGATGCCCACCCCGAGCCTGCGACATCCTCGTTGCACGCGCCCGACCGGGCGCCCCGACCATCACTCGGCGCCGACACGGCGGAGGCGGGAGACGCGGCCGTGGCGGTTCCAGTCGAGCACGTAGAGGTCACCGTTGCGGTCGAACGCAGCGCCGTGCGGCGACAGGAACACGCCGTCCTGCCACTTGTCCTTTCCGACGCCGTTGTTGGCACGGAGCCCGGCCTCCGGCTGGTCACCGAGCTGGCAGACGAGCTCGTTGCGCGCATCGAGCAGCGTGACCCGACCCGCGAGGTCGGGGACCACGAGGTGCTTTCCGTCCGGGTGGACGTAGCTGCTGCACGGTCGCCGGAACAGGCCCGTGACCACCGCACGCAGGCCGCCCTGGAGATCGAAGACCTGGAGACGACCGTTCTCACGGTCCGCGACGACGAGGCGCGGCTCCGGGCCGCGCTCGTCGAGCGTGATCCCGTGCGGCGTCCGGAACTGTCCCGGCTCGGTGCCGTGCCCACCCCAGGACCGCACGTACTTGCGGTCCGCATCGAACTGGTGGACCCAGCTCTTGCCGTAGCCGTCCGCGACGTAGATCCCGCCGTCCCGCGTCACCGCGACGTCGGTCGGCTTGTATTCGCGCGCATCCTTGTAGACGCCCGACTCGGCCGGGTAGCCGAGCCGCCACACGACCTCGCCTTCGAGCGTGCACTTGACGACTTCGTGGCGGCCGGTGTGGGCGCAGTAGATGAACTCCTGGTCGCCCTCGGCGACGAGGCTCATCCCGTGCATGCCGCCCGCGAACTCGGTGCCCCACGTCGACAGGAGCTCGCCACCCGGCGAATACACCATCACCGCGTCCTTGGTGTCGGTGTTGAAGTAGATCCGCCCCTGTCTGTCGACGGCGATCTGCCCGTGCGTGTTGCCGAGGTCCGTGCCATCCGGCCGCGCGGCGAACCCAGCCACCCACTCGTAGGTGTGCTCGCCGACACCGATCCGGACAGGATCCTGGGCGAAGACGGACGGGGCCGAAACGAGGCCAAGAACGAGGAACGCGCGGAGAGCTGGAGTCATGGCGCACGGAGCGTAGCCCGTGGACGCCCGCGCGCACCCTCAATGGTCGGAGTGGAGGTCCTTCCCGGTGATCGCCGTCGCCAGCAGCTCCGCGGCCTCGGCCGACTCCGATCCCTCGCCGGCCGCCACCTCACCGAGAATCCGGTAGGCACGCGCACGCTCCCCGAGATCGAGCAGCGCCCGGCCGAGCACCAAGGACTCCCTCGGACCGTGCGGCTCGCGCCCTTCGAAGCATGCGACGGCCTCCGCCGGACGACGCCCCGCCACGTGGACCATCGCTGCCGCGAGACGGCTGACGTGATCCGGGGCTGCCGCTTCGATCAGCTCCGACGCACGCGCCACCTCGTCGAGCGCCAGGAGCGCGCGCACGCGCAGCTCCATCTGCGTCCTCTGGTCGGCACCCTCGTCGATGGCCGCCAACGCGCGTTCCGGGAGCCCGACCTCGAGCCAGTGCTCCGCATCGACGGGGATCTCCCCCAGATGGGCGGCTCGGACATGCTCACAGAAGCGGAGCAGGGAACGCGGCGACGAAGCACCGCGCCGCATGCCGACGACTTCGGTCGCGCCACCTGCGTGTTGCAGGAAGGCCACGGTGCCGAAGCCGCGCAGCGCGTCCTCGAGGCCGGGCGGAACCGAGGCGCCGCGCTCGAGCCCGAGGCGCGCGAGCTGTTTCTCGACGTCGGGGCGTGCGGCGAGCGCGCGATCCATCGCGTCGCTCGCCGGCCGTCCCGGCCAAGCCACATGGACGAGGACGAGTTCCGACGAGCGCGCGCGCGTGCATGCCGCTGGCAGAGCCAACGCGCACGAGACCGCCATCGCCCACCAACCGAAGCGCTCTGCCGCCAAGGCTCAGCGTCCGACGCCTGTCTCGGCGGGCTCTTCACGCACCGACGCAAGACCCAGCAACGCCGAGAGGTCCCAGCCCTCGACCTCGGTCCAGACGTCGCCCCGCTGCTGGCGGCGCAGGCGGAACGCGAGGGCGCCCGTGCCGAGGTCGACGACGGACTGGTAGAGCGTCATCCGCACCTCGGACTCCCGGATCAGCGACCGGCAATCGGCGAAGTCGAGCTCCGCTTCGACATCCAAGAAACCGTCCCGCAGCGCTCCGAATCGACCGCAACGCGGCTGCTTGCCGAGGCGGGCGACGTGGTCGTTGCTGCAGACCACGAACGACTGCCCCCCGTCCGCCGGACGGACCGTGACGCCCTCCGCCATGTCTGCTGCGGGCGCGATCTCGAACACCGCCCCGCCCGCGCCAGACTCACTGCCAGCCTTCCACCCCACCATGAAGTTGCCGCCCATCGGGTAGCGGAAGCCGCGCAGCGTCGCGGCTGCGCGGTCGGCAGCCTCGGGACCCGGCGAAAGCGTCTCGATCAACTCCTGCAGCGCGATGGTCCGCGGCGTCACCTTCTTGCCGGGAACCGCCCGCGCCGGAACGTCGTGGATGGCCACCGACACACCGCGGTCGGAGAAGCCGGTCAGACAGCCCGCCATGCCGGGCCAACCGATCGACACCCAGCCGGCCCGATCGCCCCTCGGCCTGTGGACGACGACCATCGTGTTCCGGAGCAACTCGTCGTTCGCGAAGTAGTCCAGGTTGCGACCGACGACGGGACCGTCGCCCTCGACCTCTTCGCCCCAGGCGACGAACGACGAGCAGGCCAAGCCGAGGAGGTCCGGCAGGGCCGCCACGCCGATGAGGTCATCGACGGTCAGGTCACGCCCCAGCTCGGGAATCCGAAGCAGGCTCTCGTCGCGCGCCGCGATGCCCTCGATGACGGCTGCGCACCACGGCCGGACCCAGTCGGGGAGGTCCAGGGCCGCGCGGAGCTTCGGCAGGACCATCAGATTCCAGGCGCCGGGAATCGGCAGGCGGCTGAGCGCGAAACCGCG
>JBEAPQ010000273.1:0-9080 GCA_041164325.1 Planctomycetota bacterium
CGCGGTGGGACTCGACAAGTACACGCACAAGATCAACGCGTGGTTCCGCACGCCGAAGAGCCTCGCGGACCGCGTCGCGACCGGCGAGCCGTGGGACACCCCGAAGCGCGGCGAGGACGTCGAGATCCCGGATGACGTGCGGGAACTCGTCACGCGGCGGCTCCGCGGCGCCTACTTCGGGCTCGTCAGCGAAGTCGTGGACGCGGGCCTGATCGACGTGTCCGACTTCGACATGGCGCTCGAGCTCGCGCTCGACATGAAGCCGGCGTTCCGCTTCATGAACGAGATCGGCACGGCCGAGGCGCTGCGCCTCGTCGAGGAGTACCAAGCGGCCAACCCGACCTTCGTCGTGCCGGACTGCCTCCAGAAGCTCGCCGCCGACAACGCGCCCTGGACGATCCACAACGTGCTGCGCCAGGACCGCGACGGCGTCGCCGTGCTGACGATCCGGCGCCCGAAGGTCCTCAACGCCCTCGACCAGGGCGTGTTCGACGAGATCGCCGACCGCGTGCGTGAGGCGGACGCCGATCCCGCAGTCCGCGCGATCGTGCTGACCGGCCACGGCAAGAAGGCCTTCGTGTCGGGCGCCGACGTCGGCTTCCTCGCCAAGATCGAGAGCGTCCCGCACGGCACGACGACGTCCGCGACGTCGCAGGCCTCGCTCAACGCGGTCGAGGACGCAACCAAGCCCGTCGTCTGCGCGATGAACGGCCTCGCGTTCGGCGGCGGCAACGAACTCGCGATGGCTTGCGACGCACGCATCGCCAAGGCGGGCCTCAAGGTCCTCGCCTGCCAGCCCGAAGTGAACCTCGGCATCATCCCCGGCGCCGGCGGCACGCAGCGCCTGCCGCGCCTGATCGGCATCGAGAAAGCCGCCGCGCTGATGCGGACGGCACGCCCGATCTCGTCGGCGGACGCGCTGGCTCTCGGCCTGATCGCCGAGGAAGTCGAGGGAGACCTCGTCGACCGTGCGGTCGCGTTCGCGCTCGAGATCGCCGACGGCAAGCGCCCGAGCCAGGCCGTCCCGCGCGCGCCGATGGCCGACGTGCCGGACAGCCTGCCCGACGTCGAGATCGGGCATCGCAGCCGTGCGGTCGACGCCATCCTGGTCCGCGCGATCCTCGAGGGCGCTCGCCTCGAGCTCCGTGAAGGCATCGCGCTCGAGTCCCGCTGCTTCGGCGAGGTCTGCGGCACCGAGGACATGCGTCTGGGCGTCGACAACTTCCTGAAGAACGGCCCGCGCGCGAAGGCACCCTTCGTGCATCGCTGACAGCTGCGGCGGCCCGAGCCGTCGCAGCCACCGCATCGACGACGGCATCCGCCGTCCGTCCTGCCGACCACGTCATCCGCACTGGCCAGCGCCAGCGGCGGATTCAGTCCGGCGCGACGACGAGCCGCATCGAGCCGTCGTCCCAGCTGTCGATGGCGATCGGCGCGAAGTCGGGCTTCCGGACCTCGAACTCGACGTCGCCTTCGGACAGCCCGCGCAGCACTGCCATGCCTTCGGCGTCCGCCTGCGCGTAGGCTCGGCAGAGCCCCGTCAACTGGTCGGCGACCACGTGGAAGAACGGCATCGGGCGACCCCGGCGGTCGACGACGAACACGCGGTGCGGTTCCTGGCGGGGTCGCTGGAGCACGAGGTCCGACAGATCGGCGTCCGACTCGACGACGAGCGGAATCCGCACTCCGAGATGGCCGCGGTGCGGCAGGACCGACAGCTCGCACTCACCCTGGACGAGGCCGAGCACGGCGAACATCCCACCCTGGCTGGTGCGGACCGTGCGCTCGACGCCGCCGGTCTCGAGGACCACGGCCGCATCGACCAGCGGCTCACCGTCCGCGTTGATCAGGCGTCCGCGCAGCGCGGGGCCCGCGGCGAGCTCGAGCTGGGGCAGCGGGATCTTCCCCTGCTTGCGCGACGGCGTGAACGTCTCGGCAACGGCGACAGCCCCGAGGCCGTCGAAAGCGACCAGCGTGCAGGGGCCGGACCCGATCGGCAGCACGAAGCGGCCCGTCTCGTCGGTCCGCGTCGAGGCGCCAGTCTCGCGCACGGTCACCTGCACGCCGGCCGGCGTCGGCCCCGTCGAGCCCTTGATCCAACCTTCGCCGACGAGGAGCCCTTCGTCGCGGACGCCGTTGCCCGCGCTGGCGATCTCGTCCCTCGACCAAGGCGTCGGGTCCTGCAGGACGATCTGCATCTCGTCGGCGCGCGCGCGCACCAGAGCGGGCGCGTGCCGACCCGGGGCCTCGACGACCAGGGCCCGCGGCGCGAGTCCCGGCCACGTGATGTGGAACCGACCGCGACCGTCGGTGACGGCGTTCGGCACCGCGTCGAGGGACTCACCGGCGAGGCCCGTCACCCGGACGCGCGCCTGCGCCACCGGGAATCCCAGGCGGTCGACGACGCGACCCTCGGCGATCTGCGCGACCGGCGGCGGGGTGGCTCCGGCGCGGCGAACGACGACCGGACCCGGCCGGGCGCGCGCATCTGCTGTCTGGGAGTCTCCGGCCGTCACGGCCGACTCTCCACCCTCACCGACGCCTTCGCTCGCGAGGAACGCGCCGAGCGCCCCACTGCTCCAGAGCCCCCCGCCGACGACGACGAGGAAGCCCAGGATCCAGTGCGAAGGACGCGTCATGATGGGCGGAGGATAGCAGAGCGACGCCGGACTTGCCCCCCTCCAGAACCACCCGATCCGCGGAGCCCAGCCCCCTGGAACCCCTGTCCCTGTCCGTCGTCGTGCCGCTCTTCTGCGAGGAGGCCGGCGTGGGTCCGCTGTGCGCGGCACTCGAAGAGCTCGCGGAACAGCAGCGTGGGCTCGGGAGGGCCGTCGAGTTCATCCTCGTCGACGACGGCTCGACGGACCGGACCGCCGAGGAACTGCAGGCGCGCCTCCCCTCGGCCGACCCCCACTGGCGCCTGCTCCGCCACCCGCGGAACCGAGGCCTGACCGACGCGCTCCGGACCGGCACCGAGGCCGCGAGGCACGCCCTCGTCGGATGGCTCGACGCGGACCTGACCTACGACCCGCGGCTCCTCCCCGAACTTGCCGCGGCCCTCGACGAGGGCGCGGACGTGGCCTGGGCCAGCTGCCACCACCCGGCGGGACGCATGGAGGGCGTGCCGTGGCTCCGCCGCCTGCTGTCGCGCGGCGCATCACGCCTCTACGGCCTCGCGACCGGCCGCCGGCAGGTCCACACGTTCACATGCATGGTCCGCGTGCAGCGGCGCGAGGACGCGCTGCGGACGTGGCCCGAGCGACCTGGGTTCCTCGGCGTCACCGAGCAGCTCCTCCGCACGCTCGCCGCAGGAAGCATCGCCCGCGAGCTGCCGGCGACACTCCGGGCTCGCCGGACCGGGCGGAGCAAGATGCGAATCGTGCCGGTGATCCGCGCCCATCTCGGCCTGATCGTCGCGGCGCGTCGGAACTTCAGCGGGACCTGACCCAACCCTGGGAGGGCCGTGCGGGATCGGTTCCCGACTCGAAAACCCTGCCGCCGCGCGGTGCCGGGCCCTAGTCTGCCCAGCTTCGGGAATGCGCTGCCCCGTTATGAATCGTCGAATCGCCCCCCTCGTTCTCGCCCTCCTCGCCTTCGTTCCCGCGTGCGGCTCGGTCCCCGTGGAGAACGCGGAGATCCGCCTCGACTTCCTCAAGGCCAGCATGGACGGCAACGTCGCCCTCGGCTCGAGCGGAGGCACGGCGGGCACGAACGTCGACATCAACGACGACCTCGGCCTCGGCAACGCGACGAGCGCCCCCCTGCTGGCGGCGGCGGTGCCGACCGCTTGGGGCCGCGTCGGTGCCAGCGCGTTCTGGTTCAACGACACGACCAACGGGACCCTCTCCAGCGGCGCCTACGGGGACCTCGCCGCAGGCTCCCAGGTGCGCAGCGAGTTCTCGTTCACGAACGTCAAGGCGTGGTGGACGTTCGACGCGTACCGCAGCGAGTCCGTCCGGATCTCCCCGGGATTCGCCCTCGATGTGTTCGACGTGGATCTGGACGTCTCGGCCGCCGGACCCGCCCAGCGTTTCGAGAACCTCGACCTGCTCGCCCCCGTGCCGATGCCCTTCCTCGACGGGGAGGCGCGGTTCGGCGACTTCTTCGTCGCGGGGCAGGGCGGCGCGATGCGCATCGACCTCGGCGATGGCCTCGGCACCTACTGGGACCTCGAGGGGCGCATCGGCTACCTGGTCGATGACAAGGTCGAGTTCCACACCGGCTATCGCGCGGTTGGCATCGACGCGAACGGCAACGCCGATGATCGCCAGGCTGCCGTCGACCTGATCGTCCACGGCTGGTTCGTCGGCGGTTCGTTCCGCTTCTGATCGCGGCCCCGCACCGGGGTCAGAACGAGACCACGAACCCGGTCCACAGCGCGATCATCGGACCGCGGATCGAGCCCGAGTGCGCCGGGTATTCCGAGCTCGGCTCGAAGTCGACGAAGTGCGCTTCGGCCTCCACGAAGAACCCGCCGACGCCCGGCGCGAGGGACTCGTAGCCGATGCCGACGAACGCGCCGAGGCAGTCGTCCTCGAGGATCGTCCGCGTGCCATAGACCGGGAACAGCGGGCTGTACTGGTCCGCTTCGATCTCGAGCCCGTAGTAGCCAAGACCCGCGCTCGCGGTCAGGCAGCTCTCGTTCGCTGACGCGGGGCCCAGCGGGAAGCGTGCGGTGACACCCGGCGTGAATCGGAGCCAGGACATCGTCCCTCCTTCCTCGCTGACGAACCAGCCGGCCCCCGTCCTGGAGCTGTCGACGTCACCGACTGCGCCCGACAGATCCAGGCAGAAGCCCCAGTCGATGGCGCCGTCCTGGTCGGGAGGCACGTAGTCGTAGCCGAGCTGCCACGCGAACGCCCAGGGGTCGACCGCGGCCTGGGTCGCCGTCGTGCGCGGCGCCTGGAGGTCGTGGGTCCACAGCGCGCCGAGCGCGCCGTTCAGGCGGTGACCACTGTCGCCGTATCCAGACGGTGCCGCGCAGCCGCAGAGCAGCGGGAGCGCGAGCAGGACCCCAGACATCCGGCCGGAGAGACTCTTCATCGCGAGATGGGAACGCCCCGCGGGAACTCTCGTTGCGGGCGGTTCGCCCGGGCAGGGTCGAGCGCCGGAGTCCGGCGCGGCGCGCACCACCTCACTCGACGAGCTTGTAGCTCTTCGCGACGAACTTGCCGTCCGCCATCGCGCCCGTCACCTCGATCTTGGCGCCGTTGTCGCCCGCCGAGCACCATTCCATCTTGCCGAGCTCCGGCCAGACGATCGCCACGTACTTGCCGTCGACCATCATGTAGTTGCCGCAGCGGCGGATGCCGTCGATCGAGCAGCCGCACTTGGCGTCGTGCACGGTCGGTTCGGTGACCGTGTAGGCGGCCGCCGGTTCGGCAGCCTCCGTCGGGGCAGGCTCGGCGGCCGTCTTGTTCGCCTCGGCGGTGCATGCCACGGCGATGACGGAGAGAAGGGCAGTCAGGATCCAGTTCATCATGGAACTCAGCGGGGGGCTTGGGGGTTGGCCCGGAGTCTAGCGAGGGCGGGCAGGAACGAGGAACCCCGTGACCCACAGCGGGATGTGGGCGTGCGAACGCCCGGCGCCACGGGCAGCTGCGCCCGCCGCATCGCGGGAGCCCTCGCTGGAAGTCGCCCCCACGCCCGGAGGCTCGCGCAGGCACCGCGTGGGCGATGCGCGAGCCCGACCCTCTTCGTAGACTGCGGCGCGTGACCACCCACAGCGCGCCCTCCTCCTCTTTCCCGACCGTCCGCTCCCAGGACCCGGCCGTCGCCGACCTGCTCGTCGCCGAAGAGCAGCGCCAGGCCAGCACCCTGTCGCTGATCGCTTCGGAGAACCACTGCAGCCCGGCGGTTCGCGAGGCCTGCTCGTCGGTCCTGACCGACAAGTACGCGGAGGGATACCCGGGTGCGCGCTACTACGGCGGCTGCGAGGTCGCGGACCAGGTCGAGGACCTCGCGCGCGACCGGGCCAAGCAGCTGTTCGGCGCCGAGCACGCCAACGTCCAGCCGCACTCCGGCACGACGGCGAACATGGCCGTCCTCGAGGCGCTGGCCACGTCGAACGGCCGCATCCTCGGCATGGCTCTGGCGTCCGGCGGCCACCTGAGCCACGGCCACAAGGTCAGCGCGACCGGCAAGCTGTTCGAGCCGCGCCAGTACGGCGTGGATGCCGAGACCGGCCTGCTCCAGTACGAGGAGATCCGTGCGATCGCGAAGGAGTTCCAGCCGCGCGTCCTGATCTGCGGCGCGAGCAGCTACCCGCGCGAGATCGACTACGCAGCGTTCGCCGACATCGCGAAGGAAGTCGGCGCCATCCTCCTCGCCGACATCGCGCACCCGAGCGGCCTCGTCGCCGCGGGCGTCATCGGCTCACCGATCGGCCACGCGGACGTCGTGACGATGACGACGCACAAAACGCTACGCGGACCGCGCGGCGGCCTGATCCTGTCGACGCAGGAGCACGCCAAGAAGATCGACTCCGGCGTCTTCCCGGGTGGTCAGGGTGGCCCGCTGATGCACCAGGTCGCTGCCAAGGCCGTCGCGTTCGGCGAGGCCCTCGGCGACGACTACAAGGCCTACGCGCACGCCGTCCGCGACCATGCGGTCCGCCTCGCCGAAGCCCTCATCGCGCGCGGCCACAAGATCGTCACCGGCGGCACCGACACCCACATGGTCGTCGTCGACCTGCGCGACCAGGAGTTCTCCGGCGCCGACGTCGAAGAGCGCTGCAAGCTCGCCGGCCTGTCGATCAACAAGAACATGGTCCCCGGCGACCCCCGCTCGCCGCGCCAGACCAGCGGCATCCGCGTCGGCACCGCCGCCGCCACGACCCGCGGCCTCGGCCTCGACGACATGGACACCCTCGCCGAAGTCCTCGACGCCGTCATCCGCGGCACCGATCCGGCGTCCCTGCGGTCGCGCATCGCCGACCTCTGCGACCGCGCGCCGCTGCCGATGTGACGCGCGTCGGAGGCTGTGACCGAATCAGTCTACAGCCTCTGAAGTGCTTGCTTGGCGGCCGCGGGAGATCCCGTGACGACATATCGTCACAGGCGCTCAGCGCCCGATGCGCCAGTCGATGCCGTTCGACGAGGCGAGGCCGAGCGGGTTGAGTCCCGGGGCGGGCGCGAAAGCCTGCGTGTAGAAGCGCAGGCCTTCGAACGCGACGTTGGTCGCGATCGGCATGCTCCAGGCGAAGACGCCAGGCGTCGTGGTCGGGGTCGCAGGCACGGCCGGGACCTCGCCGGACTGGAGCAGCGCACAGCCGGTGATCCCGAGCGGCGAGAGATCGAAGGGCAGCGTTCCGAACGCTGGATGGAGGCTGCGGTCGAGGCCCGCCATCACGACGCAGAGCGCGCCCGGGACGTTCTGGATCTCGATGCCGGCGGAGCTGCCCATCACCGGACGAGCCTTCATGCGCTGGGTCAGAGGCTGGCGACCACAGCCTGCGCCGTAGGGCTCGGCGGTCCCCAGGAGGTTCGTGTACCAACCGACGACGTCGTTCGTCGATGCGGCCACGAGCACGTCCGGGCGGCCATCCTCGCTGACGTCCTCCGTGAGGATCGCCACTCCCCCGACGATGAACGGCGAGTTGCCTGCCTCGATGCCACGAAGCTGGCCAAACCCTCCCTGCCCCAGGTTCTCGAACCAGGCGACCTGGTTGAACGCACCGCCGCCGATCGCCGCCACGTCGAGGTCGCCATCCAGATCGAAGTCGGCGGCCGTCACCGCGCGACAGCCGGCGATGCCGTTGGAGATCTGCTGCGAAGGCCCGAAACGCCCCCCACCCAGGTTCCGATGCCAGGCAAGCTCGGCACCCGTCTGAATGGTCGTCAGCACGTCCGGCAGAGTGTCGCCGTCGAGGTCCGCGATCGCCGGCGACCGATACGAGCCGGACACATTGGCAATCACTCGACCCGGCCCGAACGACCGGCCGCCGAGGTTGGGAAACCACACGACGCCGAGGGGGCCCCCCGACGCCACCAGGATGTCCTGGTCCCCGTCGCCATCCAGGTCACCGGCCAGCACGTCGAACAGGAACTGCACGCTGGGCGTCACCGACCGAGGCGCGGCGAACGCCAACGAACCCCCGCGCAGGCCGACGTTCTCGAACCACACCAGCTGCCCGGCCCCACCGAGGCATCCGACGACCACGTCGAGGTCACCATCCCGATCCACGTCCACCGCGCGCACGCTCCAGGGCGTGCTGAACGCGGTCGACAGCACATTCTCGGGGCCGAACCCTCCTGGGCCCCGGTTCTCGTGCCACGCGATCTTGTCGTCGAACGTCGAGACCACGAGGACATCGAGGTCGCCATCCAAGTCCAGGTCGGCGGCCTGCAGGGCCTGCGGCCGCGCCGCAGTCGTCGAGATCACCTGCTGCGGCAGGAAGACGCCGCGGCCGCGATTGCGATACCACGCGATCTTGTTGTCGAGCGACGAAGCGGACAGCACGTCGATCCTGCCGTCCCCGTCCAGGTCACCCGTCGCGATCGCGGTCGGTCGATCGGCCATCGCCGTGATCCGCTGCAGCGACGAGAACCCGCTCTGAGCGCCAACGAATCCGGCGACGCAGGCCGCAACCAGGGCTGTGCAGATGACCTTCACGGGACTTCGATAGTGCGGAGAAGGGCCGAGGCAACAACCCCCGGCTGGTCGAACGGTCCCTGACCCAGAACCGATCAGCGGCCGACCGAACGCAGTTCCGCGGTCATCACCCGGACGACTGTGGAAGCCGCCTCGACCGGGTCTTGCGCGGTGCGCGCGATCCCGGCGACAACGCGCGTGATGTCGTGGTCGACGCGGCCGGAGGCGCCCCAGACTTCGCCCTCGGCGCTCGTGATGTAGACCGAGAACGTGCGGTGTCCGGTGCCCGGGCGCTCGCCGATGACGTGGAGGACGGTGCGGGGGCCCGGCAGGCCGGCGAAGAGCTGTTCGCCGATCCGGTAGCCCGCGCGGACGCGGCCGCTCTCGACGACGATCGGCGTGTCGGAGACGCGGAGACCGCGCGCGCCGAGTCCCTTGCGCAGCGCGTCGAGGTGGGGAACGAGCTGGTCCTCTTCCATCAGCGCGAG
>JBEAPQ010000274.1:0-2653 GCA_041164325.1 Planctomycetota bacterium
GGACTGGTCCGGCAGCTTGCAGGGCTGATGTCCGACGAGGATCTCGTCCAGCGCCGGACCAAGGAGCTCCCCGAGAAGCTGACCGACCTCCTCGAGGGGTTCCTGGCGATCCCGGGACACCAGCGTGACCCCCAGGCGGTTCTCGATGCGCACGGCGGGGCGTTCCGGTCCCGGTTCGAGGTCGAAGCTTCGCTCGTGGCCCTGCAGCGCGAGGGCTTCCTCTTCCCGGTGCAGCCCGACGAGCGGGGTGGGATCTGGGCCGTCCCCGACGAACTCGCGTCGTGCATCCTGGAGCTGCGCCGTCGGCAGCGCGTCGAACTCCGCGGGACGCTGTCGCTCAAGGGCTTCCTGACCGAGCGCTACTACGCGCGTGCCAAGGAGGACCCGGACGGTGCCGATCGCGGGATCGAACACGCGCGGCGGGTCTACAAGATCTACCTGATGGAGGCCTCGATCCGGAACCGGTTGCGAGGCCTGTCGGAGGGCGTGCGCGATGTCTTCGACCGGACGCTGTCAGCCTTCGGCGGCGTGATGCCGGTGTCGGAGCTCGAGAAGCTCATCGAAGACCACGACCTCGAGGTCGATGTCGACCTCGTCCGGAAGAGCCTCGAGGACGCGATGCTCGGGACGGTCGCGCCGCTCCGTCTCTCGCGGTTCGGCATCCAGTCGGTCGAGAGCGCGGTCGTCGTCTTCTACGAGATCGCGCTCCAGTGTCTCCAGGAGTGGCACGAGGATCACGACGAGCCCGAGATCGATGAGGTGCTCAGCAGCGGTGTCGATCTCGTGTCCAACGTCGGTCGGTTCCTCCGTGAGGTGGCCTCGACGCGCGTCCAGTTCACGGTCGAAGGCAAGCTCTACAAGGCGTCTGCCAAACGGATCACCAAGACCTTCCTGTCGGTGCCGGGCGGCTACATGCCGGCCGAGACGCAGGCGCGCTTCATCTACCAGTTCTGCCTGTCACGACGCCTGATCGAGCGGAGCGGTGAGCGCGCGCTCCGCCTGTCCGCGGCGGGGCACGATCTGGAGGGGCAGGGACTCCAGGAGAAGCTCCGCGCCCTCCTCGCGTTCGCGGTCGAGGAACGATGCACCCAGGGCGAGCACTTCCACCAGGTGCGGCTACGGCGCATCCTGCTCCGCCTCCTGCGCCGTCTCGAGCCAGACCATTGGCTGGAAGCGCTGTTCGTGCCGTTCATGGCCCGCAACGGCTACCTCGGGAAGCTCGACGACCTGAACGTCGAGGAGTTCTTCGCGGCCCGCTTCAAGGGCGGCGGCTACGAGCCGACGGAGACCATCCACCAGGTGTGTCTGCACCTGCTCGACTTCGTCAAGCGACGGCTCTACCCGCTCGGCCTCGTCGATCTCGGACTCCGTGAAGGGCGTCCGGTCGCGATCCGTCTGTCGCGACTCGGTGCCGAGCTTCTCGGCGCGGACACGGCCGGCGACGTCGGTGGCGCCCGGTCGATGGCGGTCGTCAATCCGGACTTCGAGATCATCCTCTTCCCCGGGGATGACGAGCACGAAGTCGTGCACGTCTTCGATCGCTTCTGCGAGCGCCTGAAGACCGACCACATCCATCACTTCCGGCTGACCAAGAGCTCGGTGCACGGCGCCCTGGCCGACGGCATGTCCCTGGCCCAGATCAGCCAGGAGCTGACGGACAGGAGCCGCACGCCGCTGCCCCAGAACGTCGTCTACAGTCTCGAGGACTGGGGTGACCAGGCGGGCGTGCTCACGCTGCAGTCCGGCCGCCTGCTCAGCGCACGGAAGCCGGAGCTCATCGACCGGTTCTGTGCGCAGTCCGGTCTCGAGAAGACCGTGTCCAAGCGGCTCGGTCCGACGCAGCTGGAACTGAAGCGGACGGTCGACCTGGAACGCCTGCTCGACGTGGCCCGGGATCTCGGCTTCCTGATCGAGGAACGTCCGAACGCATGAGGGCGACCTCCCAAGCGCGGGGGCAGGGAGCGGATTGAGCGCGGCGTCGCGGATCGTCCCTCGGCTCCTGATGATCACCCCACCGCGGGCGATCTGGGGCGCACCGCTCCGCGGAGCGCTCGA
Source organism: Planctomycetota bacterium (assembly GCA_041164325.1). Classification (GTDB taxonomy): domain Bacteria; phylum Planctomycetota; class UBA1135; order UBA1135; family UBA2386; genus JAQCBR01. The sequence goes on from JBEAPQ010000274.1 coordinate 2,056, forward strand.
GGCGGCCGTCGACGGCGGCGTGGACGCGCTCCTCGTGCGCCTCCCGACGTCGACCGCTGCCGAGGTCTTCGAGCTGGCGCGTCATGCGCGTCCGCTGCTCGCCGCGGCGGGCGCACGGCTCCTGATCCACGACCGCTTGGACGTGGCTCTGGCGGTGCGGGCCGACGGGGTGCACCTCGCGCGGCGGTCGCTGCCGCTGGCGGTCGCGCGCGCCTGTCTTCCCAGCGGAATCCTCGGGTATTCCGCGCACAGCGACGACGAGCGGGAGGCCGCGCGGGACGGCGGCGCAGACTACGTGACGCTCTCGCCGGTGTTCGCGACGACCTCCAAGCCGGACGTGCGCCCTCTCGGCCCCGCCGCCGCGATGGCTTCGACCCGCGGTTCCGCGCTGCCGACCCTGTGGCTCGGAGGGATCTGTGCGGCCAACATCGAGTCCGTCGCGCGGGACTCCGGTGTCGGGCCGCACGGGCTCGCCGCCATCGATGCGTTCGCCGATGCCGGCACCGCAGGTGAGGAGGCGCGGCGGATGAGCGCGTGGCTCGGGGCGCGCTGAGCGTGCGGATGCACCGGGCGCGACCCGTGGCTATCGTGCAGCGGC
>JBEAPQ010000275.1:0-4990 GCA_041164325.1 Planctomycetota bacterium
GCTCGGTCTCCACCAGTGCCGCTACAGCTACGAGACCGACGGCGAAGTCCGTTGGATCGCGTCGACGTTCCGCCAGAAGAAGATCCCGTGCGACGCGCTGTGGCTGGACATCCACCACCTCGAGGGGTTCCGCCCGCTCGTCTGGGACCACCAGCGCTTCCCGGATCCGGCCGGGCTGTGTGCCGACCTGCGCGCCGACGGCTTCCGGGTCGTGACGATCGTCGACCCCCACATCGCCGCCGACGACGCGGACCCGACGTGCCGCAGCGGGCGCGAAGGCGGCCACTTCGTGACGTGGCCGGACGGGGCCGAATACCGCGCGCCGGTCTGGCCCTCGCGCGGCCCGAAGCCGACCGACAGCGTGTTCCCCGACTTCACGCGCACCGCGACGCGCGCCTGGTGGGGTGAGCAGCTGCGCCCGCTGCTCGAGGCCGGCGTCGCGGGCATCTGGAACGACATGAACGAGCCCGCAGTCTTCGACCGGCTCGACGGCACGTTCCCACCCGAGATCGCGCACGACGGCGACGCGGGGCGCGTCCGCCATGAGGAGATCCACAACGCCTACGGCGCGCTGATGGCCGAGGCGACCTTCGCGGGACTCGCGCAGCACCGCCCCGGCGAACGACCCTTCGTCCTGACCCGGTCGACCTGGGCCGGCGGCCAGCGCGGAGCATTCTGCTGGACCGGCGACGTCCGCAGCGAGTGGACCGCCCTCCGGCAGTCGATCGTCACGCTGCTGTCGATGTCGGTGTCGGGCCTGCCCTTCGTCGGGTCTGACGTCGGCGGCTTCGTCGGCGAACCCTCGGCCGAGCTGTTCACGCGCTGGCTGCAGGCGATGGCCCTGTCCCCGTTCCTCCGCATCCACACCGACCTCGACACCCGCGACCAGGAACCCTGGAGCTACGGGGCGGACGCCGAGGATGCGAACCGTCGCGCGATCGAGTTCCGCTACGAACTCCTCCCGCACCTCGAGTCGGTGGCACGCGAGAGCCACGAGACCGGACTGCCGATGATCCGGCCGATGTGGTTCGAGTTCCCCGGGCACGGGCCGCTCTGGTCCGTCGAAGACCAGTACTTCGTCGGAGCACAGCTGCTCGTGGCCCCGGTCCTCTACGAGGGCGCGATGCAGCGCACGGTGCACGTGCCCCCCGGCCGCTGGTTCGAGCTCGACACCGCACGCTGCCACGAGGGACCGACCAGCATCACCGTGCCGGTGGGGCGCGAGACCCTGCCGGTGCTCTGCCGTGAGGGAACGATCCTGCTCCGGCAACCGCCGGTCACGCACACGGACGCCCTCGACGGCGTGCCGCGCTTCGTCGACGTCTACCCGGCGGACCGATCGAAGTGCCAGCTCGTCGATGACGACGGCATCACGGCCAATGGCCCGACTGCGGTGCGCACGCTGATCCACGAGCGCGATGCGAACCACGTCAGCCTGGCGATCAGCGCGCGACGAGGTGAGTACGCGCCGCCTGCACGCCCGCTCGTCGTGCGCTTCCACGGCGTCGGAGCCGTTGCGCGCGTCCGGGTCGGTCGCCACGTCGTCAGCCGCGATGCGGCCGCCAGCGGCCCGCACTTCACCGAGGGCGCCCACGGCCGCATCGATGTCCACCTCGACGAGACTCCCGACGCCGTCAAGGTGACCCTCGATCTCGAGGCGCAGGGAGGGACCGAGCCATGACTCAGAAGGACCTCGCTCCGCGCATCCTGTTCGGCTTCGGGCTGGCGTTCTTCGCGTTCCTCTACGGATTCGCCGCCTCGCACTTCGAGCTGTTCCCGCACGCGTTCCTGTCGCAGGCCCTCGACCAGGGCGTCCAGCTGCGCGCCGAGGCGCAGATCGACCTGCACCACCAGCATCCAGCACGGCACGACTTCCAGGGCGTCCGCGGCGACGCCGGCGATCCGGAGCCCGGCGTGCTCCTCGTCACGTCCTACTGGGCCGACGACGACTGGAAGCCCGGCCTCCGCGTCCTCGATCGGAGTGGTGAGGTCCTGCACCGCTGGAACGCCGACCCACTGCGACTCTTCCCCGAGTCACCGCACGAGGACGGTCTCCGCGGCAACTTCCACCTCGCCTCCAACTACGTGCACGGCTCGTGGCTGTTCGAGAACGGCGACGTGCTGTTCAACATCGAGTACCTCGGCCTGGTCCGCCTCGACGCGCAGGGTGACGTGGTCTGGCGTCTCGACCGGCGTACGCACCACTCGGTCAGCCAGAACGAGCGCGGCAACTTCTGGGTCTCGGCCTCCAACTGGATCGACGAGCCGACGACGGTCTTCACGCGGTTCCCCGGCCTCTTGGCGCCGGTCGCCGAAGACGTCGTGCTCGAGGTCACGCCAGAGGGCGAGGTCGTCCGTGAAGCCAGCGTGCTCGACGCCGTGTTCCGGGAACCGGACCTCCGCCGGCTGATCTGGACGGTCGGGCACACCCGGACGACCGACCTGCTCCACCTCAACGACGTCGAGGAGTTGCCGTCCGCGATCGCCGGTTCCTACCCCGGTCTCGATGCAGGCGATCTCCTGGTCTCCCTCCGCTATCTCGACCTCGTGTTCGTGTTCGACCCGGACACGCTGGCCATCAAGTGGTGGCGCAACGAGCCGTTCGTCGAGCAGCACGATCCCGACTTCCTCGGCGACGGCGCGATCAGCGTCTTCGACAACAACCTCGACGGCTCGCTGAACGGGGCGTTCCTCGGCGGCAGCCGTCTGTGGCGCATCGATCTCGCGACCGGGGGCACGCAGCAGCTCTACCCGACCGGTCAGCAAGGGGAGCGGCGCTTCTACACGGCGATGGGTGGCAAGGCGCAGCGGCTCCCCCGCGGCCACTGGCTGCTCACCGAAGCCCAGTTCGGGCGGATCTTCGAGGTCGACGAGACCGGACGTACGGTCTGGGAGTGGTGCCAGGAGCGCCATGCCGACGGCAAGACCGTGTCCGAGGTGCTGGAGGGGACCTTCTACCCCTACAGCCCGGATCGGGTGCGCGGCTGGGCCCCGCGCTGACCCCGGAACGCCTGAGAGTGTGTGACGAAATCTCGTCACAGGCTCTGAGCATCTGCGCCGGCCGTGCGCAACGGGCCCGGTTCAGGGAAGATGGGCCGCCGCCGGTGAAGCCCGCAGCGCCCGCTGGCCGAAGAACCCCAACAGACGTCCCCATGGCTGGCCTGAACCTGATCGCTGTGCCCCTCCTCGCCTACCTCGGTCCCGGGGGAGCCCTGTCCGCGATCGGCTCGTTCCTGGCCCTGCTCGCCGCGGTGGTGCTGGCCCTGGTCGGCTTCGTCTGGCTGCCGCTCAAGCGGATGCTCCGGGCCGTGCGCGAGAAGCGCGAGGACACCGGCACGTGAACGGAGCCGCGGCCCTGTTCCTCGTGGCAGGGTTCCTCGCCGTGGCCCACGTGCTCCGGATGGTGCCCCGCGCCCGGGAAGTGATGGCGCGGAGCCGGGATGCGGTCCGGGACCTGCGTGACCCGGGACTCGATGACCTCGCCCGCGAGAAGGCGGTCCAGGGCCACGCGCTCCGCCTCGCCTGGCTGTTCGTGCTGCTGGTGCTGATCTCGGCCACAGCGCTCGGCGTCCCGCTCGCCGTCGTCTTCGGGCTCGACCGCTTGGGCGTCGTCGAGCTCCAGGCCGTGCTGGACGTCACGCTGACCCCGATCTTCCTGATCGGCGTGACGGCAGCGGTTCTCGGCTGGACGTTCGTGCGCCGCCCCCGCAGAGTGGAAGGGTGAACTTCGAGAACCAGTACGGGGTGCTGGATCGCCTGCTGCATCGCCTCGCGTTCTCGACGACCCAGGCGCAGCTGGGACTCGCCGACCTGGAGAAGACGCTGTTCCGGAAGGAGCTGCGTCGGGTCGAAGAACTGCGACCGGTCCTGATCACAGGACTGCCGCGCTCGGGGACGACCGCTTTGCTCGAGGCCTTCGCGGGCACGCAGGTGTTCGCGGCCCACACCTACCGCGACATGCCGTTCGTGCTGTGCCCGATGCTCTGGGGCACGATGGCCAAGCCGTTCCGCCGCCGCGACAAACCGCGCGAGCGCGCCCACGCGGACGGCATCCAGATCTCGCTCGACAGTCCCGAGGCCTTCGAGGAAGTGCTGTGGAAGGCCTTCTTCCCGCAGCGCTACCGCGGCTCGACCATCCCCGTCTGGGAAGACGTCGAGCACCGCGACTTCGAGAAGGCGTTCCGGGACCACACCCGGCGGATCGTCGCGCTCCGGCGGCGCGCGGGCCGGCACCCGCGACGCTACGTCTCGAAGAACAACCTGAACCTCGCCCGCATCCCGGCGCTCTGGGACGCGCTGCCCGACGCCCGCGTGCTCGTGCCGTTCCGGGACCCGGTCCAGCACGCGGCCTCGCTGCGCCACCAGCACGCGCGCTTCACGGAGATGCACGCGAAGGACCCGTTCGCCCGCCGCTACATGGAGGCGATCGGGCACTACGACTTCGGTGCCAACCTCCGTCCGATCGACTTCGACGGTTGGGTGGACGCGACGCCGGACCTGCCGGGTCCCGAGCACCTCGCCTACTGGATCCGCTACTGGATCGCCGCCTACCGACACGTCCTCCGCCATGAGCCGGAGCGGAAACGGCTCGGACTGATCCGCTTCGAGACGCTCGGCGAGCGGCCGGACCTGACGCCGATCGCGCAGCACGTGAAGTGTGACCCGAGCGACCTCAACAACCGGCGTCGGCACTTCCACGCAGCACGACCCCACGAGGTCGATCCGTCGCACGTGCCGAGTGCCTGGCTCGACGAGGCGCGCGATCTCTACGAGCAGCTGTCGGCGCGCTGCCTGCTGTCGGGCCACGCGCACTCCTGAACGAGAACGACCCCGCGGCCACAGGCTGCGAGGTCGGTCGGGGGAGGGTGGCGTCGGACCGCCACGACCACAGCTCGGGTATCAGGCCTCGGCGGCCAGGTCACCGCCGCGCGAGATGCGGGGCAGGTCGCCGAGAAGATCGCTCGACGCCGCAGAGCGCCGCTTCTGCGTC
>JBEAPQ010000276.1:0-13686 GCA_041164325.1 Planctomycetota bacterium
CCCAGCCTGGAAGACGCGTTCCGCAGCCTGACGTTGGGTTCGCGCGAGGAGGTGCGGGATCGTGCGTGACGTCCTCGTCGTGATGCGGCGCGAGCTGCGCAGCTATTACCTGTCGCCCGCCGGCTATGTGGTCGGTGCGTTGATCGTCGGGGTCTCGCTGTTCCTCGGCGCGAGTGCGATCCAACAGGGGGCTCCGGCTTCGGCCCACGCGTTCTTCTCGTGGCTGCCGGTCGTCCTGCTCTTCTTCCTCCCGTTCGTGACGATGCGGCTCTGGGCCGAGGAGCGGAAGCTCGGAACGCTGGAGCTGCTGATGACCTTTCCGGTGCGGGTCTCCCAGCTGATCGCCGGGAAGTTCCTCGCGGCGATGGTGTTCCTCGCAAGCCTCCTGGCTCTGACCGGTGTCCTGCCGGTTGTGCTCGATCTGTACGGCGAGCTGGATTGGGGGCCGGTCCTGGGTGCCTACGCGGGCGCTCTCTTGATGGCGGGTGCCTACGTCGCGGTCGGGATGTTCTTCTCCAGCCTGACGCGCGATCAGATCGTCGCGGGCATCCTGGCGCTCTTCGTGTTGCTCGCGCTGTTCTTGCTGGGATGGCCCGGGTTCCTGCTAATTCTCGAGAAGGCCGGGTTCTCCGACGTCGTGGTTGCGGTCCTGGGCGGCATGAGTCCCTACCAGTACTTCTCGAGCATCGCGCGCGGCGTGCTCGATACGCGGGACCTCGTCTACTACGCGGTGTTCTGCGGGTTCTTCCTGCATGCCAACGCCATGGTCCTCGATGCGAGGAGGCTCCGCGGATGATCGGGAGGACGATCCATGCCTCGCAGCAGGAAGGTCGGGCGCTGGGTATCGCGCTCCACTTCGTGCTGCTGTTCGCGGTGGGCGCGATGCTGGTGTTCTTGGCCTCGCGCCATCGTCTGCGCTTCGATCTGACGGCGGACGATCTCTACACGCTGACCCCTTCGACGCAGCGCGTGCTCGAGCGCGTGGACCAGCGGCTGCGGATCGAGGCCTATTTCAGTCCGGACGAGGAGCTGGCCTCCGTCAACCGCGAGGGCCGCCGGACGCTGCGCAACGTGTTGGATGAGTTCGTCCAGCAGGGGCGTGGGCGCGTCGTGGTCCAGTACCTGGATCCCCAGTCCGACACCGAGCTCCGGAAGAAGGCCGAGCGCCTCGGCATCAAGCCGCAGCGCGTCCAGGACCTGGAGGGCACGACGCTCTCCAACAAGGAGGTCTGGCAGGGTCTCCGTTTCCTGCTGGGTGGAGACCGGCAGAAGGTCGTGCCGATGCTCGGCTTCACCGACCAGCCGTGGAAGTACGAGGCGGCGCTGACGCCCCTGGTCAAAGCGCTGACCGTGGCGGAGAAGCCGCGTGTCGGCGTCGTTTCCTGGCCCGGCACGCCGGCCGAGAGCCTCGGCCCTGCGCGCCAGGAGCAGCCCCGGGGATACGGTCGGCTCCTCGGGATTCCCGAGCTCACCGACCGCTACGAGTTCGTGCCTTTCGACGTGCTCGTGGGTGACCTGATCCCCGAGGACATCGGGACGCTCGTACTCCTCCGGCCGCGCGATCTCGTCGACCGCGCGAAGTTCGTCATCGACCAGTTCTTGATGCGTGGCGGGCAGCTGGTCGTGTTCGCCGACACGGACGACGTCTCGCTCGGGCAGGGACGCACGCTGCAGACGCAGCAGGTGCCCTGGGATGCCCCGGACTCGACGCTCGGCTTCGTCGACCAGCTCGCCGGCTACGGGGTGGTGGTCCGGGATCGGATGCTGGTGGACTGGCTGTCGACGCCGGTGCCGTTCGGCGCACCGGTCTCGGTGCAGGTCGGTGGCCAGGTCGTGCCCACCGTCCAGCCACTGCAGCTCTACCCCTACTGGTTCATGCCGACGGCGACGGACTGGGCCGAGCGGGCCGAAGGGCTGGCGCGCCGGGAGGACGGGTCGATCGACGATTCCCTCGCCGCGTCCTACCGCGAGAGGTTCCGTCCCGGCGTCGAACCCGAGTTGGCGAAGGGCCTGACGCCGCCCGCCTTCTTCTGGCCGTGCGGGCTCGATCTGGCCGAGGTCCTGCCGGACGGCGTGTCCGGGGACGTTCTGATGCGGAGCTCGCCGCGCACCGTGCTGCAGACCCCGCCGCGGACTTTGGACCCGGTCGGTCGGGATGCGCGTCGCTACCAGGCGACCTACAACCGGTTCGCGACGGATCTCGCCCAGTTGATCCAGAGTGAGCCGCCCCAGCAGCACGCGCTGCTCGTGGATCTGAGGGGGAAGTTCCGTTCGGCGTTCGCCGGGCGTGCGATCCCGCGTGCGCCCGGATCGGTCGATCCCGTCGAAGACGCGGACCCTCTCGAAGGCCCGGTCGGCACCAGTCCGGCTGAAGCCGCGGAGCAGGTCGGCCCCTCGCTGCCGAGCGGCGGAGGCGAGGCAGCGACGGCCTCCGCGGAGCCGACGGCCCTGGTCGATGCCGCGGAGGGGGCGCGGCTCGTGGTGGTGGCTGATGCGACGTTCCTGCGTGACGACCTCGTGGGAGGTGAGTACCAGCAGGTCGGTGGCCCGGTGAGTGCCGTTGGGCCGATGTTCTTCGCGAACCTCCTGGACTGGCTCGCTGCGGATCGAGACCTCTTCGAACTGCGGATGCGCGGTTTCGGCGTGGACCGGCGCCTGCAGATGGTGGGAGAGGAGGAGCGCTCGGGGATGCCCCCGGAGCGCCTCCAGCAGGAGGTGGATCGACGGACCGCGCAGGCCCGCTACTGGTCCGTGGCTCTGCCGGTCAAGCTGGTCCTGTTGTTGGGTGGCGCGGTCCTTCTGTCGCGCCAGGCGCAGAAGCGTCGATTCCTGGCGACGATCCAAGCCCGTGGGAGTGCGAATCCATGAGCGGAACCCGATGGAGCCGGCTCGCGCGCGCCAACGTGGCGCTGACGATCGTGGCCTTGGTCCTCGCCGTGCCCACCTGGCTGACGCTGCGTGGGGACAGCACGCTCTTCACCGAGTACGAGGACATCCCCCGGCTGTTCCCGGGCTTCACGCGCGACACGATCCGTGGCCTGACCGTGTCGATCCCACGACGCGACGTCGAGGGGCGTCTCGTGCGCGATGAGGCCGGAGCCGTGGTGCGCGACACGCTCGCGCTGGCGCGCACGGAGCAGGATTGGCAGATCGCCGGTCAAGGCGCTCTGGCAGGCGTGACGGTCCGGTCGACGCGCGTCTACGAACGGGTGCTCCAGCACATCGAGAGCATGCGTCGGGATGAGGAGGCGCTGGTCCAGCTCGACGCGGGGCCGGAGGAACTCGCGTCGTACGGCCTCGTGGAGGACGAGGCCGTCCTCGTGCAGTGCTACGACCGCGAGGCCCCCGTCGTGCAGCTGCTGGTCGGTGCGGATGCCAGCCGTGGTCGGGCCGGCGACGGCGTGGTCCGTGGGTTCTTCGTGCGAAGCCGCGACAGCAGCGATGTCGTGCTCTACGAGCAGGACTACTGGGTCCTCGATGTCGATCCTGCGCAGTGGTACGAGCGCGCCCCGCTCCGTGTGCCCGTGGACGAGGTCGTCGAGGTCTCCCTTCGGAACCTGAAGGGGGAGGTGACGTTCCTGCGTCCTGATCCTGCGAAGGCAGACTGGGAGGCCTCGGTCGCGCCGGCGGAGGCGGGTGCGGTCCGCGATGGCGAAGTGCGCGCGTTCGTCGAGGCGCTTTCGCTGCTGAACATCCAGGAGTACGCCGAGCGGTTGCCGACCGAAGCGGCCGAACGCGATGCGATCCTCCGCCAGCGGGGCCTCGAGTCACCGGAGTTCCGCGCCGAGCTGGTCCTTGCCGATGGCCAGCGCCACGCGATCGGAATCGGCGGCGCGGTCGGAGGGCGCAACGAACGCTATCTGACGATCTCGAGCATCGACTTCGTGATGACTGTCGGCGAGTGGATCGTCGCACGCTTCGAGAAGGACCCGGCCGCGGTCTTCTTCGATCCTCCGGCGAGCCGCGTGTCCCCGGGTGGGGGCCGCTGACCTCGCAGTCTCTCTGCGGAGCGAAGGCGCGCGGCTCGGGCTGTTGGATCGTCCGAACCGTTCCGCCCGATGCCCGGGATCGCTGCGTTCGTGAGGGCTTCGGTTAGCATGCCTGCCGTGGCGGCTGTCTCCGTCGACAGGTGGGTGCGATCGGTGCAGCGTCGCGAGCGCTGGCAACGCGCCGCGCGGCGCGCGCTGCCCTGGATCGTGGCGGTGCTCCTGGCGTGGGGGAGCGCCGAGCTCCTGGCTCGTGCCTCGGGGGACGACCGACCGGTGGACAGGGTCTGGCTCCTGGCGATCGCGCTGGTCGGTGTTTCGGTGGTGCTGGGTGCGGTCCTGTGGCCTCGCGCTACCCCCTGGCAGGAGATCGACGAAGCGCTCGATCTGGATGGCCGACTCGAGACGTGGGTCACCTCCCGCCGAGACGATTCGAGCGCGATGCGGTCGTGGCTCCAACGGGATCTGGCCTGCGCTCTGCCTGCGGCGTCCCACGACGGGCGACTGGGGCGGCTCGGCTGGTTGCCGATGCGGCCGCTCGTGTCGGCGCTCGCCCTGCTCCTGGTGCTCCTGTTCCTCGGGCTCATCCTCCCGCCCTTTCCGGAGGGTGTCCTCCCGCTCGGCGGGGGTTCGGGGACGGGCGGCGCACCGGAGAAGACGGAAGCTGCGTCGACGCCATCCGCGGCGGTTGTCGACACCAATGGGCCGGACAGTCCTTCTCCCGGTGGTGCCGAGCCCCCTGCGTCCGAGCCGCCGCCGCCTTCGCTGCCTCCCGAGGCGCTGATGGCGGCCGCCCAGACCAGGGACGCTGTCGTCGTGCCGTCGTTCGTCGGCGAGGGCCCCACGACCCGGGCGGAGGTGCCGGTCGTGGATGTCGACGATGGGGCGCGTCCCGCAGGCGCGTCCGGATTCCAGGAGACGCAGGCACCGCGGTCGGGTGGGGCCAGCGGTCCCGAGGCCGGTGCTCCGACAGACCCCGAGTTCATCCGAGCGGCCGAGCAGGCGATGCGCAGCCGGCACGTGCCGCTGCCCGAGCAGGCGTTCGTACGTCGGTGGTTCCAGCCCAAGGTGGAGGGCGGTCGTTGACGCTCTTCGATCCTGCGTTCCGCAGCATGGTGCGGCAGTTGGCGCGTTCCCCGCGTCGGCCACGCGGTGCCGAAGAAGAGAGCGTGCGCGCCCGGCGACGCCGCGCGTCACCCAGCGGGACGTTCACAGGACACCGGGGCTATGCACCCGGAGAGGATCTCCGCGGCCTGGACTGGAACGCCTACGCGCGCAGCGGTGAACTCTTCATCAAGGTCCTCCACGAAGAGGACCGGCGCACGCTCGCTATCCTGCTCGATCGATCGCCGAGCATGGACGTCGGATCTCCCTCGCGCTGGGACAGTGCCCGGCGGCTGGCGGCGGTCATCGCGGGTGTGGCCCTGACCCGACTCGATGGGGTGCGTCTCGTCGCGGGCAACCGCGTCGAGGCGTTCCATGCGCACGCATCGTTCGACGTGCTGTTCGACACGCTCGATGACCTGGCCATCGAACCCGGCACGGCCCTCGATGCGGTCGAGACGTGGGCCACCCGCGGACTGCGCGGTCGACTCGTGTGGATCTCGGACTTCGCGCGACCCGACGAGGTCGTCTCGGGGTTGGCACGTCTCGGTCGCGCGCGCCGCGTGGCGTGCGGGTTGGTGCCGGTCCTGGCGGAGGACCGCGCGCCGACCGTCGACGGATACGTGGAACTCTTCGACCCCGAGGAAGCCCGTCGCGTCAGGCTGCGGGTCGATGCAAGGCTCCGCGCCGCGGTGGCGGATGAACTGGCCGGTCTGATCCGGAAGCAGGATGCCGCGTTCCAAGCGGTCGGTGTTCCGCTGATCCGTCAGCCCGTGCCCAAGGCGGACTCCACCGACGATCCCGGATGCTGGCTGTCGGGAGGCTGGAGCGAGTGGATCTGACGCGACCGACGGCCCTCCTCCTGCTCGGCCTGATCCCGCTGCTCTGGTGGCTGGCGATTCCGCCGCGGCCGCGGCGCGTGATGGCGACGGCCCATCTGCCGCTCTGGGAGGAGGCTCTCCGGCGGCTGCGTCGGGAGTCCGAGAGATTCCGTCCCTTGCGGTTCTGGTTGCTCGCAGGCGCACTCGCGGCCGCAGCGATCGGCGCGGCGGGCCCGATCCTCCGGGGTCGGCCCGGGCCCCGCGTCGTTGCCGTCCTCATCGACAACTCGGCGAGCATGGGCGCGCGGGAAGCGGATGGGACGACGGCGCTCGCGGCGGTGCAGAAGGGGCTGCGGGAGATCGTGCCGACGCTGCCCCCGGGGCTCACGTTCCGTTGGGGGCACACGGGTCCCGGCGCAGAGCCCCAGGTCGGCCGTGGAGACGCGGTGGACTTGCTCGCCGCGGTGAACGCGCTGGAGCCGGTGCGCGAGTCGGGGTTCCCGCTCGATCGCATCGCGTCGGCACTGCAGGCGGAGGCGCCTGAGATGGCAGTCTGGCTGTGGACCGATGCTCGCGGTCTTTGGAACGGCCCGGACGGACAGGGTGCGGTCGAGCTCGTCGGCTCCGCACAGCTTCCGAACGCCGCTTGGACCCGCGTCTCGGTCGAGGACTCCTGGCCCCTGCCCGAGATCCGGTTCGAGGGAGAGTTCGTCTGGAGCGGGGGAGCGGCGCGTCCCGACGTCACGCTGGTCGGGTCAGCCCTCGAAGTCGTTGGCGTCGAGATCGACGAGGACACGGAGACGGACGGTCTGGCGCGGTGTGTGCTCCGCGCCGTGCGGCGGAGTGGCGGAGAGATCCAGCTCCGGTTCATGCGCGCGGGTGACGGGGGTGGCTGGGAGGATGCCCAGCCGTCGGACGACGGCGTGACCATCGCGATCGCACCTCCGGGGGCGAGCCGGATCGGCATCCGGGACGGCGGAGGGGGCATCCCGTCGGTCTGGGGGGAGCGCGCGGCGGGCGTCCTGGCCGAGTTGACGGGCGGCATGGTGGTGAACGCCTCTCCCGAGGATCGGGTCGATCTGCTTCTGCTCGAGGGAGGCCTGCTCGACGGGCCGGGCGCACGGTCCCTGACCTTCGGCACGGGGTTCGGCAGCGTTGGGGCCGTTTCGACGGGCGTGCCCCCGACCGTCGTCGACTGGAACCGCCGTCACCCGCTGACCCGCGGACTCGATCTGAGCGAGCTCCGTCTCCGCGGCAGGGATCTGCGGCCGCTGCCGGTCGGCGAGACCCTGATCCTCGGGGACGATGGGCCTCTCGCGGTGGCTGTGGAGGGGTCGGCCGGCCGCTCGGTCCACTTCGCGTTCGAGCTGGACGAATCGAACCTGCCCTACCTGGCCGCATGTCCGCAGATTCTCAGGCGGGCTCTGATCTGGACGGCTGGTGTCGAGACCCGGCCGGTCGAAGTCCAGAGGGCCAGCCGCGAAGAAGCCCGCCTGGTCCGTCCTTCACAGGCCACACGGCGGGACCTGCCCCAACTCGCGACCCCCGACCGGAGTCTGGTGGGGCTCTTCCTGCTCCTCTCACTCGGGCTCCTGGCCGTCCGGGCCCATGTCCGATGAGGGGTTGCGCGCCGGGGCGCAGGTGGGCGGCCCGGGTCGGGCGCCCAGAAAAAGGCGATCGAAGGAAATGGGGCGGATCTCTGGGCTTGCGTCGGACCCCGCGGATGGCTAGCTTGCTCGCCCTTTCTCGGCCAGAACTCCCCTGCCCGAAACCAAGCCATGACCATCGGTATCCTCGGCAAGAAGCTGGGAATGACCCAGTTGTTCAAGGATGACGGGACCTGGATCCCAGTCACCGTCGTCCAGGCCGGCCCGTGCAAGGTCCTCCAGGTAAAGGCCCGCGAAGTCGCGGAACTGCCGGAATCCGACCGCTCGGCCGCCACCAACCGAGGCAAGAAGGCCGGCAAGCTCGATCGCCCGCGCCGCGCGGACGGCTACTACGCCGTGCAGATCGGCTTCGACGACAAGCCCGAGAAGTCGGCGACGCAGGCCGAGATCGGTCACGCCAAGAAGGCGGACAGCGGTGCCAAGCGACTCGTGCGTGAGTTCCGCCTCGACGCCCCGTCGGACCTCAAGGCAGGCGACGACATCACCGTCGAGATGCTGAAGGACGTCACGCGGGTCGACGTGACCGGCACGACCAAGGGTCGTGGTTGGTCGGGTCCGATCAAGCGCTACGGCTTCCAGCGTCAGGCGAGCTCGCACGGTAACAGCAAGGCGACGCGTCGCTTCGGTGGCACCGGCCGTACCTACTCGACGATGAAGGGTATCCCGAAGGGCAAGCGCATGGCGGGCCAGTACGGGGTGGAGCGGGTCACCGTCCAGAACCTCGAGGTCGTCAAGGTCGACGGCGAGCGCAACCTCGTCTACCTGCGCGGTGCGGTTCCGGGCCACCGGGACTCCTACCTCGTCGTCCGCAAGTCGGTGAAGACCCGCTGATCCCGCGCGGCGCGCGCGGTGCGCCCGTCGGGTCTTCCATCCCAGAACCACACACCGGCAGCACGAGCTGCCTCACAGACTCCCATGGCCAAAGTGCGTCGCAAGTCGAACGGTGCCCGTCGCGGTGCCTTCAAGCTCAAGAAGATGGGCAAGGGCTGGCTCAAGCACCGCAAGAAGGTCGGGCGCCCGATGCCCGTCGACCGTTCGGATGCGGAAGGGTCGGCGCCTGCCGCCGACTCCGGCTCCCAGGAGTCGTGAGACCGAGTGACCTGCGAGGGTCACCTTCGGCCATAGCCTGCCAGGCACCTCGTCGGCAGGCATCGACGCATCGGCGTGGCCGCCGGCTCGCGGCTGAGACCGGGACTTTGATCCGTCTCGAGATGCCCTTCGGTCAGCCTCGCCCCTCGTTCGGCGCGGGCGCAGCGCGAGCCCCAGGCACGCGGCACCGTCTGGGTGGTTCGACCACCAGCCACGAGCGGCGACGGGTTCTGCCCCGCACGTTCACCTGGGGTGCCCGTTGAGCTCGCGCCGGACGGTGGACGTCGTGGTGATCGGCGGCGGCGCCGCCGGGATGATGGCCGCGACGGTGGCCGCCCGTGCAGGCTCCTCGGTGCGTCTTCTCGAGAAGAACCAGCGGCCTGGGCTGAAGATCCTGATCAGCGGGGGCGGCCGCTGCAACCTGACGACGACCCGTGAGGGCACCGATCTGGAGCGCCAGTATGGTGCTCGGCGGGGGCGCTGGCTCCGGCATGCGCTGCGCGCCTTCCCGCCCCGCGCCCTGCGGCGCCACGTCGAAGATCTGGGGGTGCCTCTGCGGGAGGAGGATCTGGAGAAGATCTTCACGCGGTCCGGGAAGGCCGCCGACGTGGTCCGGGCGCTGGTCGACGACTCCGTCGCGGCAGGCGTCGACTGGAGTCGGGAAGACCCGATGCTTGAGGTGCGCCGGGTTGCCGAGGGCTTCGAGGTGGAATCCGCGCAGGGCCTGACCCAGGCACGCGCGGTCGTGCTGGCGACGGGCGGCCTCAGCTACCCGAAGACCGGGGCGACCGGCGATGGCTACCGGGTGACGTCGGCGCTCGGACACGGTCTCGTTCCTCCGGTTCCGGCGCTCGCGCCGCTTCGCGTGGATACGCCGTGGCTGCACGAGCTGCAGGGTCTCGTCCTCGATGCGGAACTCGCGCTGCGCGGCCCCGACGGCGGGTGGCTGGTGCGCCGGCGTCGCCCGACGCTGGTCACGCACCGCGGGCTGTCTGGACCCGGACCGATGGATGTCTCGGGCTACGTCGAGGAAGTGGGTGGAGGCTGCACGCTGGTCGCAGACCTCGTCCCCGAGCAGCGGGACGAGGACGTGGAAGCACGGCTCCTGGACGCGACCCAGCGGGGCGGGCGGCGTCTCGTGCACCACGGGCTGCCCGACGTCCTTCCGGAGCGGCTCCGTGCGGCACTCCGGACCCAGGTCGGGCTCCCGGAGGACGCGACCCTTTCGGGGCTCACGAAGCAGGCGCGGAGGGATCTTGTCGCGTCGTGCAAACGCCTCGCGCTTCCGGTCGACGCGTCGCTCGGCTTCGGTGCCGCGGAAGTGACGCGGGGTGGGGTGCCGCTCGAGGAAGTCGATGCCCGGACGATGGAGTCGCGGGTCGCGCCCGGCCTCTTCCTGTGCGGAGAGATCCTCGACGTCGACGGGCCGATCGGCGGGTTCAACTTCCAGGCGGCGTTCGCGACCGGTCGGTTGGCCGGGCTGCACGCGGCCGCTCGGACCCGGCCCGGCTAGGCCGTGCCCGTGGATCCGCTCGGGTTCCCTTCCGCCGGGATCGCGTCGTACGACTCGGCGGCGCTCGGGAACGCACCCGCACGCACGTCGTCCCCGAAGCGGCGGACGGCATCGCGGATCGTCTCTCCGAGCTCGGCGTAGCGGCGGACGAAGCGCGGGCGGAACCGCTCGAAGAGTCCCAGCATGTCGTAGGAGACCAGCACCTGGCCGCTGCAGCCTGGCCCCGCGCCGATGCCGATGGTCGGCACGGCGACGGATTCGGTCACCCGCGCGGCGAGATCGGCGGGGATCTTCTCCAGCACCAGCGCGAAGACGCCCGCCTCTGCGAGGCAGCGCGCGTCGTCGAGGAGGCGTTCGCCTTCCTCGGCGCGTCCACGCACCGCGTAGCCCCCGAAGGCGTGGATGCTCTGCGGCGTCAGTCCCAGATGTCCCATCACCGGAATGCCCGCGTCGGTGAGCCGTCGGACGCATCCGGCAACCGGAGCGCCGCCCTCGAGCTTCACCGCTTCGACGCGCGCTTCCTTCATCAGGCGCCCGGCGTTGCGAAGCGCTTCCTCTTCGCTGATCTGGTAGCTGAGGAACGGCAGGTCCGCCACGACGAGGGCCCGTCGGGCCGCGCGTGCGACGAGCTTGCTGTGGTAGACCATCTCGTCGAGGGTCACCGGCACGGTGGTGTCTTCGCCCTGGACGACCGTGGCCACCGAATCGCCGACCAAGAGCACGTCGACCCCAGCCTCGTCGAGCAGGGCCGCGAACGTGTAGTCGTACGCGGTCAGCATGACGATCGGGTCACCCTCGGCGCGCATGCGCCGGAGGGAGGCTGTCGTCACCTTGCGCGGAGACGCCAACTCACCAGTCTCCGAACGTGTCGCTGGTCGGTGCGCTCGATGGCGGGGGAGGCGGCGCGAAGTCGCCCCCGTCGCTGCCCGGCGGCGGCGGTGGACGGTAGTCGTCGTCTGCAGAAGTCGGGGCGCGGCGCTTGTTCTTCTTCTTCGAGTCCTCGCCCTCGACGATCGTGCCGAACGTCGGGACGCGGCGCGGGTCGAGCTCGACGTCGAACGCCGACAGGTCGATCGTCTCCGGCTCGATGTCCCGGACCTTGCGGGGGCCGAAGTCGCGCGCGCGCTCGGGCAGGGCCCCGCCGCCGCCGCGCTTCTTCTTCCGGTCCCGGCGGTTCTCGTCGCGCGCACTCTCGCGGCGGTGCTTCTGCGGTGCTTGCCGCGCACTCTCGGCGGCCGTGGGCTGTTCGTCCCGTCCGCCGCCGCGCTTCTTCTTCCGGCGGCGCTCCTGGCGTCCCTCGCGCGGTTCTTCGTTGCGGGAACCGGCCGTGTCCATGCGGGCTTCCGCGCGCGGCGCAGGCTGCTCCTCGTGGCGGCGGCTCTTCGGGGCGAGTGCGTCGAGGGAGGACGTCGACAGGCCTTCGGCCGTTGCGACCAGCTGGAACAGCTGGACGGCTTCCTGGAAGTAGGGGTCGCGCGCGAAGTGCTCGAGCCGACGCTTGTCGGTCGCAGTGAACCGGTGCTGCACGGCGCAGATGCGCTTCAGGCAGCCCGCGTCGCGCCGGGGAAGCCGGAAGTCGTTCGCAAAGGGCGAGATCAGCTCCTCGGCGATGCTGGTGGGACTCCGGTCGGGCGCAGCAGCGGCCGCCACTTGGACCGGCCGGTGGAAGAGACACGCGAGCAGGACCCCGTTGTCGGCCGGCCAAGGCAGGGCCGGGTTGCGCGCCGCGATGGCTGCCCGCCCGTCCAGGGCCTCGAGCAGGCGCCAGAAGCGGACGCGCTCGTCGCGGTCAGCGGCGTCGAGGTAGGACTGCACCTGGGGCAGCACGGCCTGCAAGGCGCCGCAGTCGCGCATCCGCTGGAAGGCGTCGAGCGCGTGCCCGCCGCGCAGGAGGCGCAGGAACTCCTCCAGGAGGCGCGGAGGCGCCGCACGGACGAGGTCGGGTGCGACCGTTCGCATGGCCGCCTCGGTGGCCGATTCGATGCGGAGGCCCAGACGTCCGGTGAACTTGATGGCCCGCAGGATGCGGACCGGGTCCTCGCGGAAGCGGACGAGCGGGTCACCGATCGTGCGCACCAGGCGCGCTTCGAGGTCGCGGAGTCCGTCGACATGGTCGACCAGCTCGTCGCGCGTCGGATCGTAGAACAGCGCGTTGATCGTGAAGTCTCGCCGGAGCGCGTCTTCCTCCGCGTTGCCGAACTCGTTGTCGCGCGTGATCAGTAGATCCGCGTCGTCCAGGTCTTCTCCCGCCGGCTGCTCGGGAGCGCGTCGGAACGTCGACACTTCGAGGATCTTCGAGTTCCCCATGAAGTGCAGGTGGGCGAGCTTGAAGCGTCGGCCGATGATCCGGCAGTTGCGCGGGAAGGTCCGCTTCACGCCGGCCGGCCGCGCCGACGTCGCGATATCGAAGTCCTTCGGACGGTGGCCCAGCAGCAGGTCGCGGACGCAGCCACCGACGAGGTAGGCCTCGTAGCCGTGGGCCTGGAGTCGTGCGACCGAGCGGACGGCGTCTTCGTCCAGGCAGGACGGGTCCAGGCCGGTCGGAGAGACCACCACGGGCTCGGGCGCCGTTCGGTCCTCCAGGGAGGGTTCAGTCGAGGTCAGAGTGCATCTCCTCGCCGCGCACTTGGGGCGCGGGCTTGCAAGGCGGGCTTTGTACCGGGCGGGCAGAATCGCCTCAACCCTCAAGCACAGCGGGACGTAGGGCCAGGCGAACGGTTGTGCCTGTCGGAGCCTTTGCCCGAGCCGGCCTGGAGTGTATCAGCCCCCGCCGGGCCCCTCGGCTTCGTCCTCGGTCGGGTCCGGGAACAGCGGTTCGTCGCAGTCACGATCGTCGAGGAAGCCCTCGGGGAGCGAGACCTTCTGCGTTCGTCCGGTCTTGCAGCGCCGCACGCGGAGGCCAGCTTCGGGGTAGGGCTCGGCTGCATCGAGATCGGCGACGGCTGCCAGGAGCTCCTCCTTCGTCGAGACCCGGTGGAGGCGGTCCATCAGGCGCCGCACGCCGGGGAAGCTCTTCAGGTACCACCCGGACCACTTCCGGATGTGCAGCATGGCGACCGAGTCCCCGAAGAATCCGGCGAGCAGATCGGCGTGCTCGAGGAGGGTCTCGCGGACCTCGCCCAGCGCGGGCGGCACGGCCGGTTCGCGTCCGTCGAAGACGTCACAGAGGTCGCGGAACAGCCAGGGACGCCCGAGGCAACCCCGGCCGACGACCACGCCGTCACAGCCGGTCTCGCGCATCATCCGGAGGGCGTCGAAGGCCTCGAAGATGTCGCCGTTGCCGAGGACAGGGATCGAGCGCACGGCATCTTTCAGGCGCGCGATGGCCGACCAGTCGGCGTCGCCGTTGTAGAGCTGTGCGGCGGTCCGGGCGTGGAGGGCGACGGCCGCGCAGCCTTCGCCCTCCCCGATGCGTCCGGCGTCGAGAAAGGTCGTGATGTCCTCGTCGATGCCGATCCGGAACTTGATCGTGACCGGGACGCGGCCGGCGGATCCGACGACGGCGC
>JBEAPQ010000277.1:0-3744 GCA_041164325.1 Planctomycetota bacterium
CCGGCGACCGGGAAGAAGGTCGCGGAGCACAAGCTCGAGGGCGTCTCGGACGGATGGGACCAGATCCGCGACAAGTTCGCGGCGTTCCTGCGCCGATAGAGCTGGTTTCCGTATCATCCGCCGCGCCGCGGGTCGGAGGGTCTCGCCTCCAGCCCGTGCCACGCCGCCCATGGACGAGACCGCGCCCAATCCCCTCCTCGCTGCCCCCCACCTGCCGCCCGCCTTCGACCGCATCGAGGCGAGCCACGTCGAGCCAGCGATCGGGCAGCTGGTCGCGGGCCTGAAGCGCGGACTCGCGGAGCTCGAAGCCGAGGTCCAACCGACCTGGGCCGGCCTGGTCGAGCCGCTCGAACGACTCGTCGAGCCACTCCGCCTCGGCTGGGGCCACGTCACCCACCTGATGTCCGTGCGCAACGCCGACGCGCTGCGGGCAGCCCACGAGGCGGTGCAGCCCGCGGTCGTCGAGGTCTTCCTCGCGCTGGGGCAGAGCCGCCCGCTCTACGAGGCGGCGAAGACCCTCGCCGAGAACGCCGAAGCCGAGGGCCTGGACGGGGCGCAGCGGCGCATCATCACCAAGATGGTGCGCGACGCCGAGCTGTCCGGAGTCGGATTGGACGGTGCGGCCAAGGAGCGCTTCCAGGCGATCCAGCGTGAGCTCGCCGACCTGTCGACCGCGTTCTCCAACAGCGTCCTCGACTCGACGAAGGCGTTCGGGCTCACGCTCCGGACCAAGGACGACGTCGACGGGCTGCCGCAGAGCCTCCTGCAGCTGGCCGCGCAGGCCGCCGCCGGCGAGAACGGCGAAGCGAACGCCGACGACGGCCCGTGGCGGATCACGCTCGACTACCCGAGCTTCGGCCCGTTCCTGCAGCACAGTCGGAACCGCGCGCACCGGGAGACCATCTACCGCGCCTACATCTCGCGCGCGAGCGAGGGAGAGCACGACAACGGCCCGCGTATCGCACGCATCCTGGAGCTGCGCCGTGAGAAGGCGAAGCTGCTCGGCTTCGACTCGTTCGCCGACCTGAGCCTCGCGTCGAAGATGGCGCCGGATGTCGCGGGCGTGCGACGCCTGCTCGACGAACTCCGCGAGAGGGCGTGGCCCGCCGCACAGCAGGACTTCGCGGACCTGACCACCTTCGCCCAGTCCCACGGCCACGAGGACGACCTGCGCCACTGGGACGTGGCGTTCTGGGCCGAGCGTCTCCGCGAGGAACGGTTCGACCTCCGCGACGAAGAGCTCCGCCCCTACTTCCCGCTGGGCAAGGTCCTCGACGGGCTGTTCTCGCTGGCGGAACGGCTCTTCGACATCCGCGTCGTGCCCGCCGACGGCGAAGTGCCCGTCTGGCACAAGGACGTCCGGTACTTCCGCATCGTCGATGCCGGCGGCGCGCCGCGCGCCGCGTTCTACCTCGACCCGTACTCGCGTCCGGCCGAGAAGCGCGGCGGCGCGTGGATGGACGAGTGCCACGTCCGCAGCCGGCTGTTCGCCGCGCCCGGGGAGAGCGTCCGGCTGCCGGTCGCCCACCTGATCTGCAACGGCACGCCGCCGGTGGGCGACATCCCGTCGCGGATGACGTTCCGTGAGGTCGAGACGCTGTTCCACGAGTTCGGTCACGGTCTGCAGCACATGCTGACGACGGTCGATCGCGAGTCGGCCGCCGGCATCAACGGCGTCGAGTGGGACGCCGTCGAGCTGCCGAGCCAGTTCATGGAGAACTGGTGCTACCACGAGCCGACGCTGATCGGCCTGACCGGGCACTGGGAGACCGGCGAACCGCTGCCGCGCGCGATGTTCGACAAGCTCGTCGAAGCACGGACGTTCCGTGCCGGTAGCGACACGCTGCGGCAGCTGCACTTCGGCTACCTCGACATCGCGCTGCACCACGAATTCGAGCCGGGCGGCGACGAGTCGATCGTCGACCTCCAGCGCCGGATCGGCGCATCGACCGCGGTCCTCCCGCCGCTGCCCGAGGACCGCTTCCTCTGTTCGTTCGGCCACATCTTCGCGGGTGGCTACGCGGCGGGTTACTACTCGTACAAGTGGGCCGAGGTGCTGAGCGCCGACGCCTTCGGCGCGTTCGAAGAGGCGGGCCTCGACGACGAGGCGGCCGTCCGCGAGACCGGGCACCGGTTCCGCGACACGGTCCTGTCGCTCGGCGGCAGCCAGCACCCGATGGACGTGTTCCGCGCGTTCCGGGGGCGCGAGCCGAGCACCGAAGCCCTCCTGACGCACGCCGGCCTGCTGAACCTCGAGGAGCGGTGAACCCCGGCGAGGCCAGCTCCCGCATGCCGCGGCGCCGCCTCCGCGCGGCCCTGGTCGGAACGCTGCTGGCGCTCGTCGCATTCGAGCTGGCGCTGCAGGTCGGCGCATTCGTGCTGTTCCACACGGCACGCCGTGACGGGACATCGGCCGCGGACGGCCGCGCAACCACGCTCTGCGTGGGTGACTCGTTCACGTTCGGACTCGGCGCATCCGACCCCGACCACGCCTACCCGGCCGCGCTGCAGCGCGCGCTGGACGTCGCAGAGCCGGGACGCCATCGAGTCGTCAACGGCGGGCGTCCCGGCCGCTCGTCGGCCGACGTGCTGCGCCGCCTGCCCCAGCAACTCGCCGAGCATCGGCCCACACGGGTCGTCGTGTTGGCAGGCTACAACGACCGCTTCCAGCGCCCCGACCCCGTCGATGTCGCGACACTGGATCCCGAGCGGGCGGAGAGCTTCCCGGTCCGCCTTCGGACGCTCGAACTCCTCCAGCGCCTCGCCGCCGCGGTCCGGGGCGATGGCCCGGGCGCTCCGCCTCCCGTGACCGAACTCCACGGCAGCTGGCTCGCCGCGGACGGGCAGGGCCTGCGAGTCCGTTTCTCGCCGGACGGCAGCTGCGTCGTCGCTGGGATCGAGACGACGTTCGTCGTCGAGGGGGACACGGTCTCACTCGGCACCGATGAGCCACGCATCGAGCTGCGATTCGCACGCAGCGGCGCGAACCTCGTGCTCCGGGGCGCATCGCTGCCGGGGGGAACCGTCGAGTTCGCACCCGAGGCGGGCAGCACGGACGCCGGACTCGCGCTCGTCGGCCGGAGGCTGATCGAGGCGAACGCCGACCAGCCACCGATGTCGCTCGAGGACGTGCTGGCTGCGTGCGAGGAGTTCGCGTCCCACCCGGAGGAGTCCACGCTCTGGTGGCGAACGACCGCCGCCGCCGGCGCGGGCGTAGGTCGGGACGCCGTGCTCGCCGCCGTCGAACGCGCCCTCGGCGCGCTTCCGCGGACGGACCCCTGGCGTGCCGGGCTCTGGCGTATCCGTGCGCTTCTGGTCCAGCCGACCGATCCCGACGGCGCCCTCGCAGCCGTGCTCGCCGCGGCCCAGGTCGACGGCCACGACGAGACGGTGACGGCGTTCCTGAAGGCCCACGGCGGAACCGAAGTGCGCGCCACGTTCGACCGCGGCGTCGCGCGGATGCCGTCCGGCGAGCGGGACCTCGACCGCCTGGAACAGATGTTCGCGCGAGCGACCCGGTCGGAGGACCGCGTCGCAGACGTGCTGGCCACCCACCTCGCGGACATGGCGCGACTCTGCGCGGACGCCGGCGCCCAGCTGCTGGTCGCGACCTACCCCCAGCGCGAGCCGGTGATCGACCGCGGAATCCGGCGCGGCGCAGAGCGTGCGTCGGCTGCTCTGATCGACGTCGCAGCCGCCTTCGACCGCGCGCTCGTGGACGCCGCTGCCGAGCTGTTCGTCCGC
>JBEAPQ010000278.1:0-5467 GCA_041164325.1 Planctomycetota bacterium
GACCCGGCCGCCTCGCAACCTGGGCCGACGAGCCGCTCGGAACCGCCGCACTCTGGTGGGAAGGGCAGGTGCAGAGCGGCCGCAAGGCGCGGGCGAGGGTCGGCGACGACCGCTGCATGGAGCTCCGCTACGAGGCGCTGGCCAGCGAACCCGAGCCGGAGGCCCATCGCCTGTGCGCGTTCCTGGGCCTCGACTACGACCCGAAGATGCTGGCGTTCCACGAGGGGCGGCGTCGTGACGACCCGACCCTCGACGCGAAGAAGGCGTGGCTCCCGCCCACGCCCGGACTGCGCAATTGGCGTGAGCAGATGGACGAGGACGGACTCGCACTCGTCGAGACGTTGATCGGTCCGTTCCTGGAAGAACTCGGCTACGAGCGCAGCATCGACGCCGTGCCAGGCGAGATCTCCGCGCGCGCCGAGGCATGCCGCGTGGCCTTCTCCCAGGCACTCGAGGAACGCGGCCAGTCGAAGACCGAGGAGAGCCGTTGAGGCCTCCCCGGCACGCCGCACCGCAACCGCATCGAGACGGGGAACGACGCCGAGACCCCAATGAGAGCGGCCCCTCCGCCAGGTTCGGCACCACCGCCGATCCGTCGAGGGTCCCTTCGTGTCTGGAATTCGAACGCCCCCGAGTGACCGGAATCCGGACCATGCCGCGCACAGCCGCCCCAGCCCAGGAATCGGACGGAGCTCCAAACGTTCGGAGCGACCGGCCTTTACGTCGCCTTCACGCCACGCTCGGTCAGATTCTTCGGCGTTGGCGCGCCGATGGTTCGCGATTTGCGCTCCCTGCCGGCGACATGGTCTCCGGCCCCTCTTCGAACGCACGCACGCTGCCCGTCCTGGCCCTCGGGCTCGGTCTGGCCTTGCTCGCGCTCAGCGGGTGTGCGCGGGGGACCCAAGGCACGCTCCTCGGGGACGGAGGTGGCAATGGCGGCGGCGGCGGAGGAGGAGGAGGAGGGGGCGGTGGCCCGATCGAGCCCCCACCCCGCGCGACCGAGCCTCCGTTCCTTCCCGGGCTGACGACGCTGGCCGCTGGACGAGGCCGCCTCCACGTCGAGTTCGTGCTGCCCGGCGAGGGCTTCGAGGCCGCGCTGTTCGTCGGCCCGGATCAGGCCACTCTGCTCGAGGGCACGCCGGTCGCGGACGACCTCGTCGCCTCCGGCGAGACGGACCTGACGGTCGACGGCCTCACGGACGGACAGATGCTCCACGTAGCGCTCGGTCTCCGCGCCGACGGCTCGACGACCTACGCGGCGGCGGGTCCGTCTTGGACCGTGGTCCCGGGCGCACCGCTCTACGTCGATGCTGCCGCCGACCCGAACGTCGCCGACGGACTTTCGCCACAGACCGCGTTCCCCGATCTCGGGGTGGCGCTGATCCAGGCGCTGTTCCGCGGCGGCGCGAACGTCTGGGTCCGCGGCGGCACCTACGAGCTCGGCGCCGCGTCGGTGTTCCCGAACACGTTCGTCTACGGCGGCTTCGAGGCCGACTTCGATCTCGAGGACCGGAACCTGACGACGACCCGCCTGCTCGGCGCCGCGGGTCAGGGCCAGCAGGTGCTCGCCATGGCGGGCGGCATCCAGGTCTCCGTGCTGGACGGCCTCGTGCTGGACGGACGCAACAACTTTGCGATTGGGATCGACGTCGAGAACACTCCGGTCGAAATCCGAGCGACCAAGGTCTCGGGCTTCACCGGGCGGGGTGTCCGCATCCGCAACTCGTCCGACAGCGACCTGCAGACCGCGCTGCTCGCAGCCTCCCGCTTCGATGCCAACGGCGGCGACGGCGTCTCGGTCGCGGGCCCCTACGTGCTGCAGGTCGACTCTTGCACGTTCGACAACAACGTCCAGGAGGGTCTCGACCTCGACGACCTGATCGCGCCCGGCGGAGAGACGGCACGCCTCGAGGTCCAGGGCTCGCGCTTCTTCGGCAACGGTGCCGAGGGACTCGACGCGGACCTCGCGACTCCCCTCGTGCCGGGCACGACCGGTGGCCGCTTCCGTGTCCTGATCCGCGGCTGCCGCTTCGAGCGGAACGTGCTCGCCGGTCTCTTGATCGACTCGGACTACGAGCAGACCCCGGGCTGGAAGGCAGACGTCATCGTGCGCGACTCGCTCGCGCGGGCGAACCTCGGCGCGGGCATCTCGTTCGACGCCGACGACCTGATGACGATCGCCGTCGACGGCGTGTCCGCGACCGCCAACGGTGGCGACGGCGTCCTCGTCACTTCGGAAGTGACTCCAGGCCTCGTCACGGTGTCCTCGTCGGTTCTCGCCGGCAACGTCGGGGCCGGCGTCCGTGCGAAGGCCGGTCCGACGACGCCCCGCGCCGAGAAGACGGTCGCCGCTTCGCACTGTGTCTTCGCGGGGAACGCGCTGGGCGGCCTCGTCAGCGAAGTCGTCGAGGCCACGGCGACGTCCTGCATCACCTACCTCCAGCCGAACCCGGCGGCGAACACGCGCCGCTTCGGCTGCCCGGACGTCGCGGACCCGGCTGTGCCCGTGTTCCGCTATGCCCCGATCGGCTGGCTGCCGATCTCGAGCATCGACGGTGCTGCGCTGACGCTGGCGACAGCACCGGTCGGTCTGTCCGTCGGTGACGCCGTCGAAGTCGGTGATGACGGAGCACTCCGTCGGGTCGCCGCCGTGGCAGGGAGCGTCGTGACCCTCGATGCAGCCCCCGCGATCACGATCGCGCCGACGACGCTCGCGGTCTATCCGGCCGCCGCCACCTTCGTCGTCGAGGACTACGACCTCGCGGCCGGCAGTGCCGTCCTCGGCCAGGGATACGCCCTGCCGGGCTCCGACCCGGTCGACCCGGGATTCGATGGAGCACCGGTCGATGTCGACCCTGGCTTCGCCCTCGTGCCGGATACCGCACGCTTCGCGTGCCGCGACGTCCTTCCTGCGCCGTCCGTGGAGGTGGACCGGAACGCGACGCTCGTGCTCGTGTTCTCGGACCCGGTCGATCCGACTTCGCTCGGCTCCACTGCGATCCGACTCGTCGGCGACGACGGCACAGCGATCCAAGCGACCATCTCCGTCGACCAGGAGACCCTTCGGTTGTCGCCCCCTTCCCGCGGCTTCCCCCGCCCCGGCATGCGCGTCGAGATCGGCGAAGCCCTCCGCGACATCTCGGGCCGCCCCCTCGCCAACCCCCTCGTCCTTTCCTTGACCATCCGATGAAGGCCTTCTCATCCCTCCGCGGTCTGGCGACCGCCACTCTCGCCACAGTCCTTCTCGGAGGGGCTGCGCACGCTGACACACTGACCGGGCAAGTCGTCGACCCGAACGGCGTCGGCATCGTCGGCGCGACGCTGACGTTCACCAACGGCGCCACGCCGCTGAACCCGGTCACGGGTCTCAACGGCGTGTTCGCCTTCGTGCTGAACCCCGGCACCTACGACATCTCGATCGACCCGGGCGTGGCAGGAGTCGCGCCCATGCAGCTGTTCGGCGTCCAGGTCGCAGGCCTGACGAACCTCGGCACGATCCAGCTGCAGGTCGGCTACACGATCTCCGGCCAGATCGTCGACCCGGCAGGCCTGCCGGTGTTCGGGGTCGACACGGACGTCCGCGACGCGGTGACCGGGGCGCGCCTGTTCACGCCGGGCGACAACACCGATCTGACGGGGCTGTTCTCGGTGACGGTGCCGGCAGGAACCTACCGCTTCGACATCCGGCCTCCCGCTGACCCGCTGCTTCCGCTGTTCGCCCCGCGCTCGATCGAGGGCGTCGTCGTTGCGGGCAACGTCGATCTCGGGATCCAGGCGGTCGAGACCGGCTTCGCGATCTCCGGCATCGTCCGTGACGGCAGGACGCTGCTGCCCGTCGAGGATGCCGACATCGACGTCGAGGACGCGATCACCGGCGAGAAGCTGCTGACCCCCAACGACAACTCGGACCCGCTCGGCGCGTTCCTGGTCGTCGTCCCGACTGGCTACTACACCGTGACGATCGACTCACCGGTCGGCTCGGCGCTCCGCGGCCAGCGGCGCCACAACCTGCTGGTCGGCGCCAACACCCCGCTCGGGCTCGTCGACCTCGAGCCGGGCTTCGTCGTCTCGGGCCTCGTCACGGACGCGGCCGGACTGCCGATCCAGGGTGCGGACATCGATGTGCTGACCGTGCCCGGGGACTCCGCCTGGTTCCTGTCGAACGACAACACGGACGCGAACGGCAACTTCTCGGTCGTCGTCCCGGCCGGCAGCTGCTACCTGACCGTCGAGCCCCGTCCGGGCAGCGGTCTCGTCGCAGCACGGACCAACACGCTGCAGATCGCAGCCAACACCGCGCTCCCGACGTTCCGACTGGCGACGGGCGTGACGCTGTCCGGCACCGTGACCAAGGCCAACGGCGCGCCGGAGGTCGGCTGCGACATCGACGTCATCGATCCCGCCACGGGCCTCGAGCTGCCCACCCCCGGCGACGCGACCGATGCGAACGGCTTCTACTCGGTCGTCGTCCCGGCCGGGACCTACGACCTCGCGTTCCAGCCCGAGGAGTTCAGCCTTTCTCGGGTGGATCGGATCGCAGGCGTCTCCGTGCAGGGCGCAACGATTGCGGACCATCGGCTGGTGAACACGCCGATCTACGCCCTCGCCTACTCACCGGGCGAACCGGACGTCGCCGCCACGGGCGGACTGCTGCCGCTGTTCCTGGCCTACATGAACCTGACGGCGGGAACCGTTCCGACCCTGGTCAGCATCGTCAACGTCGACCCGCTCGGCAACGAGCACGAACTGCTGCGGCCGCTGTTCCTCAACCTGCCGGTCGGCGCCGGGATGTTCACCGCGACCCTCCTGCCGACCCCTCCCGTCTCGCCGGCCCTCCACGGCCTGACGATGCGGATGGAACTGCGCTTCGACGATCCGGCCACCGGCGCCGAGCAAGACCACGACGCCGTCACCTACGTGATCCGATGACCCCGCGTGATCGACAGACACTGCGAGTGCTGGCCTACAGCCACGACTCCTACGGGCTCGGCCATCTGCGCCGATCCCTGTCGGTGATCGGGGCCATGGTCCGCCGCAACGCACGCGTCCAGGCGCTCTGCGTCACGGGCTCGCCGACTCCTCACGTCTTCGACGTTCCTCCGCGCACGGAGCTCGTCAAGCTGCCGTGCATCACGAAGGACGAAGACGGGGACTACTGCGCCCGCAGCCTTTCGATGCCGCTGCACGAGATCGTCGATCTCCGCAGCGACCTGATCACCGCCTCGGTCCGCTCGTTCCGCCCGCACCTCGTGCTCGTGGACCACGCGGCGACCGGGGCCGGGGATGAGCTCCTTCCGGTCCTGCGTCGCCTCCGCCACGAGACCCTGAACGCCCAGGTCGTCCTCGGGATGCGCGACATCATCGACGCTCCCCATCGGGTCCGCGCCCAGATGGGGCGCAAGGGCACGATCGACGTGCTGCGCCAGGCCTACGATGGGATCCTCGTCTACGGGGAACGCAGCGTGCT
>JBEAPQ010000279.1:0-37743 GCA_041164325.1 Planctomycetota bacterium
TCGAGGCGGACCGCACCGAGCAGCGGAATCTCGCGGCCGAGATGCCGGATCGCGTCGCCGAAATGTCGAAGGCCTGGGAGCAGTGGGCCCACGAAGTGGGTGTCTTCCCGAAGCGAAAGCCGCCGGCCGATGCGCCCAACGTGCTGGTGATCCTTGCCGACGATCTCGGCTACTCGGATCTCGGTGCCTACGGCGGCGAGATCCCGACCCCCAACCTCGATCGGCTGGCCGCGGAGGGCGTGCGCTTCTCGCAGTTCACGAACTCGGCGCGCTGCTGCCCGTCCCGCGCGTCGCTGCTGACCGGCCTCCATCCGCACGAGACGGGGGTGGGATCGTTCGCGACCGCGCGCCCGCGTGCGGGCGGAGGACCTGCCTACACCGGCCATCTCTCCGACGACTGCGTGACGCTTGCCGAAGCGCTCGGTGACGCGGGCTACTCGACCTGGATGGTCGGCAAGTGGCACCTCGGTGTGCCGGGGCCGATCGACCGCGGCTTCCAGAACTACTACGGCTACCGGAACTTCCTCGCCCACTCGGAGAACCAGTGGGATCCGCAGCACTACGTCCGGCTGCCCGAGGGCCGCACCGAAGAGATCCCT
This sequence comes from Planctomycetota bacterium, assembly GCA_041164325.1. Classification (GTDB taxonomy): domain Bacteria; phylum Planctomycetota; class UBA1135; order UBA1135; family UBA2386; genus JAQCBR01. Next base: position 600 of record JBEAPQ010000279.1, read on the forward strand.
GCGGGCGAGGGCTTCTACGTCACCGACCAGTTCACGGCGTACGCGCGGGAGTTCCTGCGGCAGGCGCGGACGCAGGATCGGCCGTGGTTCCTCTACCTCGCGCACTCGTCGCCGCACTTCCCGATCCAGGCGCCCAGGGAGTCGATCGAACGCCACCTCGAGACCTACCGGCGTGGCTGGGACGTGCTGCGCGTCGAACGACTCGCGCGGATGAAGGAGCTCGGTCTGATCGACCCGGCACTCCCGCTGCCCCCGCGCAGCATGGTTCCGGTCGACCGGGACGACATTGCGAACGGTCATCCCGGCGTTCCGAACCCGGCCTGGGACGACCTCGACCCGGCGCGCCGCGAGGACCTCGCGAGGCGGATGGCGACGTTCGCCGCGATGGTCGAGCACGTGGACCAGGGCGTCGGGATGATCCTGGATGACCTGCGCGCGAGCGGCGAACTCGACAACACGCTGGTGCTCTTCCTGTCGGACAACGGTGCCTGCTACGAGTGGGGACCGTTCGGGTTCGACGGGCCATCCAGGCGTGGGCTGACGACGCTGCACGAGGGCGTGGACCTGCAGCGCATCGGTCAGGACGGGACCCACCAGAGCTACGGCTCGGGCTGGGCGATGCTCGGCAACACCCCGCTCAATCTCTACAAGCACTTCGCGCACGAGGGCGGCATCAGCAGCCCGCTGGTCGTGCGGTGGCCGGCCCGCCTCGCGGCACGCGCCGACTGGGTGGCAACGCCGACCCACATCATGGACGTGGCGCCGACGATCCTCGATGCGGCGGGGGTCGCCTATCCGAACCAGCGCCGCGGCGTGACGGCGAAGCCCCAGTCGGGGATCTCGCTGCTGCCTGCCATGCGGGGCGAGCCCGTCGCCGAGCGTTCGATCGCCTACGAGCACCAGCTGGCGCGCGGGCTTCGGCGGGGCCGTTGGAAGATCGTCTGGGGCAAGCGGATGCCGACCGAGCCCGCTTGGGAGCTCTACGACATCGAGAACGACCGCGCGGAGCAGAACGATCTGGCAGCGGAACGCCCAGGCCTCGTCGAGGAGCTCGTCCGCGAGTGGGAGTCCTGGGCCGAGCGCGTCGGCGCGGATCCGTTCCCGCTGCCGGACGGGCCGGCGGACACGTCGCTCTCGATCGAAGGTGTCGACATCACGGTGCGTGCCGAGGTCGAGATCGGGCCCGGCACCCACGGAGTCGTCCTCGCGCAGGGAGGACGGGTCCACGGGTTCAGCCTGCACATCGACCGCGGCACGCCGGTGTTCGAGCTGCGCCGCGACGGCGTGGTGCAGACGCTGCGTGCGCCCACTCCGATCCAGGGCGTCCACCAGCTCCGCGGTCGGCTGACCGCCGCCACCGTCGATCTGTCGATCGACGGGAAGGTCGTCGCCAGCGAACGATCGGCGGGACTGCTCCCTGGCCAGCCCACCGATGCCCGCGAGGTCGGAGCCGATTCGCAGACCGCGGCTGGAAGCTACGAGTCGCCGAACCGCTTCGGCGGGGGTCGCATCCTGTCGACCAACGTGGTCACGCGGTAGGGACGACGCCCCGAGCCGCAATGGCCTGCGAAGCGGGCGGCACCTGCCGGGCTGCGACCTCAGCCCTGCAGGCGGGTCGTCAGCGTCGAGACCAGCTCGCGGAACATCTTGTCGTCCTTGACGCGCTTCTCGATCTTCTTGACCGCGTAGAGGACCGTCGTGTGGTCGCGGCCGCCGAAGTAGCGGCCGACTTCCTCGAGCGACTGGTCCGTCAGCTGGCGGCACAGATACATCGAGATCTGGCGCGGCAGGCTGATCGCTTGGGTCCGCGACTTGCCGATCATGTCGCGCGCCGAGATCGAGAACTCTTCGGTGACGAGCCCCATGATCTCGGACACCGAGACCTGGCGGCTGCGCTGGACGACGACGCCGCGGAGCGCTTCCTCGGCGAGCTCCACGGAGACCTCACGGTCGGTGATCGACGCGACGCCGATGACTTTGACGACGGCGCCCTCGAGCTCGCGGAGGGTGGTGTCGATCCGCTCGGCGATGAAGTAGGCGACGTCTTCCGGCAGATCGAGCTGCCGCAGGCGCGCCTTCCGGCGCACGATCGCGACGCGCGTCTCGAAGCACGGCACCTCCATCTCGGCGACGAGGCCCCAGCGGAACCGCGACACGAGGCGTTCCTCGATCGTCGGGATCTCCGTCGGCGACCGGTCGGACGAGATGATGATCTGCCGGTTCGTGTTGTAGAGCGCGTTGAACGTGTGGAAGAACTCGTCCTGCGTCTTGTCCTTGTTGGCCAAGAACTGGATGTCGTCGACGACGAGCACATCGACGCTGCGGTGCAGCTCACGGAACTCGTCGAGGCGGCCGGACTGGATCGCGTGGATGAACCGGTTCGTGAACTCCTCGCAGCTCAGGTAGAGCACGCGGGCGCGTTCGTTCTTCCGACGGATCTCGTGGCAGATCGCCTGCAGCAGGTGGGTCTTGCCCAGGCCGACGTTGCCGTGGATGAACAGCGGGTTGTAGGCCCGGCCTGGGTTCTCGGCGACGGCCAGCGCGGCGGCGTGCGACAGTCGGTTGCACGGGCCGACGACGAACTGGTCGAACGTGTAGCTGCGGTTGAGGTCGCCGAGGTCGGCGAGTCGATCCCAGTTGGAGCCGCTGTAGCGGCCTTCGCCGGCGGCCGGAGCCCCGTGCTGCATCGGGCCCCGTGCGGACGGCTGCGTGCCCGGACGCGGGATGCGCTGGAAACCGATCTCGGGGCCAGCATCGACCGGCGAGCGGTCAGCCCTCGCGCCCGGTGCCGCGCTGCCGCCTTGGACCTCAGCAGTGTCCGGACCAGGCGTCCGCACCGTGCGTGCACCGAGATCGACAGCGTCTGGGTCGACGTCTGCGCCCGCTTCGATCCGTCCCGTCCGGCTGCTGATGCCGCGCTCGGCCAACTCGACACCCGCTCCGCCCTCGGCCGGAAGGGCGAACTCCTCGCCCTCGGCGCTGCGTGCGAGCTGGAGGGTGACCTCACACCGGCGGCGACCCGTCGAGAGACGGACCGCGTCCTCGATCATCGACAGGTAGTTCTTCCGCAGCCAATCCCGGACGAAGCCGCTCGGGACCCCGAACACGTAGCGGTCACCCTGGACCGCTCGAAGCGTGAGCCCGCGGAACCACGTTTCGTAGTGCTCCTTGCGGACCGAGTGCTTCAGCTCGCCAAGGACCTTCTCCAGAAGGCCTGCGGGCAAGGTTTCGTTCGAGTCGACTGGGCGCGTCACGCGAACCTGGGGGATCGAAGACCAAAGGGCGACCCGGGCATCGATTACGGTAAAACCGAATGCCTGGGGACGGAACGACGGGCCGGGAGGCTGGATCGACACCACGGTCCGGCTTACCGCGGTGATCAGACTCCTCGGGGAGCTCGTTCTTAGCGACTTCCCACGAACCATGCAAAGATCCGGACGAGGAGAACGTGCGGAGTACCGAGGGTTTGCGCCCTAAGTCCTTGCTGGGTCAAGCCTCAGTGCCGCGGAGTTTTCCACGACCCCCAACCGGACGATGTGGAACGTCCAACCGTAATCAGGACGGCTGGGCCAGGGACTTTCCACCGCCCGCGGTGGATCGGAGCCGACGGACCACCGCCGCGACCGCGAGGGCCGCGTTCCGGGCGGAATCGGGACTGGTTCCCGGGCTGGTCGCAAAGCGAACGCACTGCCGGGCCGCTTCCGCCGAGAAGCCCATCGCACGCAGGACCACCGGTGGTTCGGGGCTCCCCGACGAGCACGCCGAACCCTGGGACGCCCGAACTCCGGCGAGGTCGAGGGCAGGGAGAAGAGCCCGACCGTCCAGACCCTCGAAGCGAAGGGTCACGGTGTTGGGCAGCGCGTGTGCTGGGGTCACGCGCGTGCAGGGGATCGAGCGGTCGAGCTCCTCCTCGAACGCGGAGAGAGCTGCCTCCATCGCCCTCTTCCGCGTCTCGGTCTCACCGAGCGCCAGCTCGAAGGCCAGCGCCGTCGCGGCGGCTAGAGAGGGGCTGACCGTGCCCGGTCGGAGGCCGCCTTCCTGTCCCCCTCCCACCAGCAGGGGGCGGGGAGGAGTGCCGCGGACGATCCACAGGCTCCCGCCGCGGAGCCCCCCGAACTTGTGGCTCGAGACGCTGATCGAATCGGCGACGCGCAGCACGTCGGCGAGCGGCACCCGCCCGGCAGTCTGCGCGGCGTCGACGTGGAGTGGGACTCCGGCTTCGCGTGCACAGACCGCGGCGTCGAGCACTGGCTGCAGCGTGCCGATCTCACCCTGTGCGTGGGTCAGACAGACGAGGCCCACGGGGCCGGGTGCAGGCGTGATGATCGCTGCGCCGGTCGCGTCGACTCCCCAGTCGATGGTCCCCCGCCGCGCCGCGGGCTCGGCGACCGACTTGTGCTCGACGGGTGCGAGCAGCACGGGACGGTGCGGGTCGCCCAGCCCCAGGACCGCGATGTTGTTGGCCTCGCTGCAGGACGAGACGAAGACGATGTCGTCGGGGTCCACGCCGGCTGCCGATGCAGCTGCTGCGCGGGCCTCCTCGAGCACGGCGCGCGCCCGGCGACCACCGGCGTGAGGACTGCCCGCGTTGTGTGGGCACGCGGTCTCGACCTCGAGGAAACGCTCCAGAACGCGCGGGTCGACGGGCGTCGTCGCGTTGTGGTCGAGATCGAACGGTCCTTCCATCGCCGCTCGGTCAGTCCGCAGCTTCGAGCACGCGGCGATACAGGGCCTCGTAGTGACCGAGAACCCTGCCCTGGGCGAACTCGGACACCGCGCGCTCACGGACAGCCTGTGACTGCACGCGGTGGACATCCGCGTCTTCGAGGAGCTCCAGCGCGGCCTGGGCCATCGCGTCGACATCGCCGAAGGGAACGAGACGGCCGGTGTCCCCGAACACCTCGGACACGCCCCCGACGTCGGTGCTGACGCAGGGCACGCCACAGCTCATCGCCTCGAGCATCGACAGCCCGAAGCTCTCGGTCTCGGAGGCGGACAGGAACAGATCCGCATCTGCGAACGTGCGTGCCAGCTCGGCCTCCTCGCGGACACCGGCGGCCTCCACTCGGTCGAGGACCCCGAGATCGGCGGCGACGGCGAGCGCGTGTTCGCGGTCCGGACCGTCCCCGAGGAGCGTGAGGCGCGCCGGAACGCGGGCGGCGATCTGTGCGAACGCACGCACGACGTCGGCCACGCGCTTGACCGGACGGAGGTTGCTCGCGTGGACGATCCGCCGTTCGGGCTGCGCGCGGGCCCAGAAACGCCCCTCCTGGCCCGGTCGGAATCGTTCGGTGTCGACGAAGTTCGGGATCACGTCGATCGCCGTCGAGCAGCCGAAGGTCTTCCGCGTCTCCTCGGCCAGGAAGTGGCTGACGGCCGTGACCGCGTGCGAGCGTTCGATCGCGAACTTGGTCGGCCGTGTGTAGGCGCGGTCGGCTCCGACGACGGTGATGTCGGTGCCGTGCAGCGTCGTGATCCACCGCATCGGCCGGGTGCCCATCGCGTCCGCGAGGAACGCGCTGATCGCGTGCGGGATCGCGTAGTGGACGTGGAAGAGGTCGACCCCTGCCTCTTCCTGGACCTCGAGCATCCGGGTCGCGAGTGCGAGGTCGTAGGGCGGGTATCGGAACAGCGGGTAGGCCGAGACCTGGACCCCGTGGTAGTGGACCCCGGGCACCGGGTGGCGGAGTCGCGCGGGCCGGTCGTAGCTCAGCAGGTGGACTTCGTGTCCGGCGCGGGCGAGCTGGATGGCGATTTCCGTCGCGACCACGCCGCTGCCGCCGACGGTCGGGTAGCAGACGATGCCAATCCGGAGCGGGTCCATGGGAGCCGCATCCTACTGCGGTGCGGCTTTCCCGCTCAGACCTGCGCGGTGAGCGCGGGCAGGTCGAGGCGCATCGTCACCGTTCCGTCGCTCGCTGCGGGCAGGAGCTCGTAGTGGGCTCCGAATTCGGACGCGAAGTCGTCGAGGCACTCGGCCCGGAACAGGAACTCGGCGTGGGCCCGGTGGGCTGCGGCGGATGCGAACGCCGGCACGATCCCGATCTCGACCAGCGCACGCTCGTCGCCCTCGCGGGCCGAGCGCACGCGGACCATGTCGCCGATCGTCGCGAAGCGGGCGACCAGACCGAGAAGGCGCTGGATCAGGGAGCCGAGCGGCTCGGCCTCGGCGGGAGCAATCCGGATACCACGGTCCCAGCTGCACTGGAGCACGAGCGGTTTCTCGCCTTCGACCAAAGCACAGTCGAGGGCCTTCGACGCGAGCTGTCTCAGGTCGACGCCCTCTTCCTCCGACGGCGTGGCCGTGGCGCGCTCGACGTCCGCGAGCAGGTGCCCGGTCAGGGACTCGAGCTGCATCAGCGCGTCGTCTTCCTCGTCTTCGTCCACGGCCCGGAGAGCCCGGCTGACGGCGGACTCGACGGCTTCGAGGTCGCGCAGCAGGTCCCGCTCGGCCGCGCGGCGATCCGATCTGGATCCGTTCTGGTCGTGCCGTTCCACACCGGAGCCATCGGCTGTCTCCGGCCAACCCCCCGAATCGCGGTCCCGTCAGGCGGTCCCGTCGGGAGACGGTTGGTCCGCATCCTGCGGGGCGACCGAGGGATCGGGGTCGGGTTCGGCTTCTTGCCCGATCTCCGCGGACCCCTCGTCCTCACCCTCGACCTCGTAGCCCGCTGCTGCGTAGAGCTCGGCGTCCGAGATCGTCTCGCCGTGGCGCTCGAGGAACTCGCGGGCGAACTCCCAGTAGTCGTCGGCGCCGTTCGACTCCGGCGCGTGCTCGAAGATCGTGAGTCCGAAGCTCGGCGCCTCCGCCAGCTTGACGTTGTTGCGGATCAGATTGCGGGCGAGCCGATCGCCGAAGTAGGCGCTGATGTTCTCCAGGACCTCGGTCGTCAGGCGGGTCCGCAGATCGACCATGCACGGGAGGACGCAGAGGATCTCGAGGGCCGGATTCAGGCGGCGCTTCACGAGATCGATGACCTCCGTCAGCTTCGCCATGCCCTGCAGCGAGAAGTACTCGGTCTGCATCGGGATCAGCACCTCGTCGGCAGCGACGAGGGCGTTGGCCGACAGGACGCCGAGCGAAGGCGGACAGTCGACGAGCACGTAGTCGAACCGGACCTCACCGTCGTAGGCCTCGAAAGCCTCACGGAGGATCGTTTCACGTCCGATCCGGTTGGCGAGGACCTGCTCCACTCCGCCCAGCGTGGCGTCGGTCGGCACGACGAAGAGCCCGTCGGTGCGCGTCGACAGCACGAGGTCCTTGAGAGGGCGATCCTCGACGAGCAGCTGCGTCAGCGTCGCGCTCTCGAGGTCGGGCCTCTGGTCGACGTGCAGCGTCAGGTTGGACTGCGGGTCGAGATCCAGGAGGAGGACCTTGCGGCCCAGCCGGGCGAGAGCAGCGCCCACGTTGACGGTCGTCGTCGTCTTGCCGACCCCGCCCTTCTGGTTGATGACGGCGACGATCTTCATCACGGGATCAGGAACGCGAGTTCGTCGAGGGATGCGGGGCCGTCGAGGGCGAACGGTTCGGCGGCGGCGACCCCGCTCTGCATGCCGAACCAGCGGTCGCGTGCCTCGACGCGCTCCATCGGATCGAGGCCCCGGACGAAGTGGGCCCGCTCCTCGCTCATGGTGGGGATCTGCGACGCGAAGCACGCGACGACGTCCCGCTTGCGTTCCTGCAGCGCGGTGATGTCGACGCAGAAACCCGCGGGGACAGCGTCGTTGCCCAAGAACCGCGCCACGAGCCGCGGCCTGTGGGGTTCGAGCCTGCTGTCGGAGTCGAAGCGGGCGAGACCCGCCAGGAAGTAAGCCCGCGTCACGAGGTCGGCCACGGCCACGTGGTCGGGGTGGACGTCGGGCTTCGCGTGTGTGAGCAGCACACGCGGCCGGTAGCGACGCAGCGCGCGGACCACACGCGCGACCGCGTCGTCCGTGACGGCGATCCCGGTGTCAGGCAGACCAAGGTTCTCGCGCGCGCAAAGGCCCAGCAATGTCGTGGCCCTGGCCGCCTCCGCGGCGCGCGTCTCGGGGGTCCCGCGAGAACCCGCCTCGCCGCGCGTCGCATCGACGACCGCGACCCGGCGCCCCGCGTCGGTCTGCCGGAGGATGGTCCCTGCGCAGCCGAGTTCGGCGTCGTCGGGGTGCGCGGCGAGGACCAGGACGTCGACCGGTCGGCCGTCGTGGGCCGGAAACGTCGCCGCTCCCGTCACAGCTGCAGCACCCCGTGGTCGATCTGGAACGGGTCGGAAGCCGCAATGAGTCGCTCGATCGCCGCCGGACCGTGAGCCACGAGCGATGGCACGATCGTCAGCACGCGCTCCTGCATCCGACCGCGCGGGCGCAGGTGCGCACACAGACGTCGAATCTGGCGGAGCCCGGTCCCCTGCCGGTTCTGGCGGGAGTTGCGGACCCGGACCATCAGCTTGTCGAGCTCGTCGGTGACCTTGCTCCGGGTCCGCTCCAGCTGGCCGACCATCTGCGGGTCCGACTCACGGAGCAGGTCGCAGACGGTGGCGAGGCGCTGACGGACGTCGCTGATGGCGTCCTCGAGCGCCATCTCCGCCGGTCCCTGGCCGTCCTCGGGCAGGACGCGCGCCAAGGCCTCGGGACCCTCGACGAGATCGGGAAGGTCCCAGCCGAAGCGATCGAGGTGCTTGACCATCGACGCTTCGACGAGCGTCAGGCTCGCGCGGGGCACGAAGGCCGGGCGCGGCACGCCGAGGGCCTTGTAGAGCGGCGCGATGATCGCGAGGTAGGACAGCTCGCCCGGTCCGACCACGAAGCCGATGCTCGGCAGGACGGCGTCCTGCCAGAGCGGACGCAGCAGGACGCCGGGGCTCAGCGTCTCCGGCCCCTCGAACTCCTCGCCGTCGGCCAGCGCCTGGCGGCGACCGTTCGCGTGCAGCGCGAACATCAGCGTCGTGCCGGGGTCCAGCGTGACGTCGAAGCCGAGGTCCGAAAGGTGTTCCGAGGCGACCCGGATCCGGTCGCGGATCTCGTCGGCTCGCGCGAACCATCCGGGCAGCGGGTCGAAGGCCGCGCGCGGCAGGTCCCGCGGCTCGATGACGAGGATGCCATCGTCCGCGAACAGCCGGAACAGAAGCCGCGCCATCTGGGCGCCGAGCGTCTCGTCGTCCGAGCGCTGCTGGAACAGGGCCAGCATCTCGTCGCGGAACTCCGTCTGCGGCAGCAGGTCGGAGACGGCGGCCAGCGCGTGCTCGAAACCAGCCCCGATCGGGATGTGCCGGACCGCGCGGCCGCTGTGCTCGACGTCGACCCGGACCCGCTGGAGGTCCATGTTCGGGTTGACGAAGAACGCGCGGTTGACCTCGTCGAGGTCGTGGTCGTCGGAGTGGTTCCAGAACACCGGCACGACGCGCGGTGCCCCCGGCCGGGCCGAGAGCTCCCGCGCGAGGCGGACGGCGGTCGCGACCTTGAACACCGTGTAGAGCGGCCCCCCGAACAAGCCTGGCTGCTGGCCCGTGACGACGACCTGGGCGTCGCCTGCGGCGATCGCACGGGCGGCATCGATCGACTTCTCGGATGCGCCGTGCTGCGCGGCGTAGGCCTCGAGGGCCGCGCCGATCTCGGCCGGAGGTACGAGCCGTTCCGCGCCGACCGGCGCGAGCTTGAGCAGGTGGTCGGCGTCCTTCGGACGGGGGCCCAGCAGGCTGCGCAGATCCGGGTCGTCCTCCAGGTAGCGGAGATGGACCTCGGACGTGCCGATCCGGCGGAAGGAGATGTGGCGGAGGCTCTGGTTCACGGGGCTCAGGGGTTCGGGACCGCGACCGCCCGGACCTGGGCCGCGAAGGTGGCCACGGCCGATTCGACCGCGTCGCGCCAGTTGGGGTCGCTCGGCGCGAAGCACTCCATCACGCCCCGACTCTGGTTGACGAGGCCGCCGAGGCCTCGCCCGTCGAAGGCGGGCGCGAGATCCTCGACCCGCCCACCTTGCGCCCCGACCCCGGGGATCAGGAGCCAGGCGCGGGGCATGGCCGTGCGGAGCTTCTGGAGCTGGGTGGCCTGCGTCGCGCCGACGACCGCCCCGACCGAGGAGAACCCGAACGCGTCGGCCATGTCCTCACCCCAGCGGTCGACGGCGCGTGCGACGACCTCGGCCACCGTGGGGCCGCTCTCGGTGCGCAGATCCTGCAGGGTTGCCGAACCCGGGTTGCTCGTGCGGACGAGGATGAAGACTCCCTTCCCCTCGTCCCGGCATCGGGCGAGGAACGGCTCGCTCGCGTCCTTGCCGAGGTAGGGGTGGAGCGTGATCGCGTCGGCCAGATCCAGGTGGACCCGGGCGTAGGCCTCGGCCGTACTGCCGATGTCGCCACGCTTGATGTCCCCCACCACGAGAAGGCCGTGCTCCCGGGCGAGCTTGCAGGTCCGCTCGTAGGCGGCAAAACCGGCCGACCCGAAGGCTTCGAAGAACGCGATGTTCGGCTTCACCGCGGGCAGGTGGCGCGCGATGACCGGCAGGACCTCGTGGTAGAACGCGAAGATCCGTTCGGCCGGCGGCGCCCCGGGCGCGACCCGCTCCGGCAGCGCGCGGATCCTGGGATCGAGGCCGGCACAGGCGGGTGCGCCGCCCGCCTCGACGGCGCGGCCCAGTCGCTCGACGAACGGGCTTTCCATGGAGCGGCCGAGGGTAGCCACCCTTCGAGGTTGCGTCACCAGCGGGGTTCGGGCCCATCGGGCGACTCGCTGCGAGCGGCGGAAATCCTTGTCCGCTTCCGGGCGATCGAGTCACCTCACCGGGTCTTCGACCGCGTCCGCCCCCACAGCCGAGAGGTCCGCTCCGATGGCGTCGATCTTCGTTCCCAGAGAAACCGAACCCGGGGAGTCCCGGGTTGCCGCCACGCCCGAGACCGTCAAGGGCTACACGAAGCTCGGCCTCGAAGTCACGGTCGAGTCCGGCGCCGGTCTGGCGTCGGGCTTCCGTGACGCCGACTACGAGGCGGCGGGAGCCCGCATCGGCGGATCGTTGGCAGAGGCCGACCTCGTGCTGACGGTGCGGACCCCGCAGCCGTCCGCCATCGGTGGCATGAAGCGCGGTGCAGTGCTCGCCTCCGGCCTCGTCCCGAGCGGTCAGGCTGGAGCGATCCGTGCGCTCCGGGATGCCGGAGTCACCTCGTTCGGGATGGAGCTGATCCCGCGCATCACCCGTGCCCAGAAGATGGACGTGCTGTCCAGCCAGGCGACCTGCGCCGGCTACCAGGCCGTGCTGATGGCCGCGGCGAACCTGCCGCGGTTCTTCCCGCTGCTGATGACCGCGGCGGGGACGATCAAGCCGGCCAAGGTGTTCATCCTGGGAGCCGGTGTCGCGGGTCTCCAGGCGATCTCCACCGCTCGCCGGCTGGGCGCGGTCGTCGAAGCCAACGACGTGCGACCCGCCGTGAAGGAACAGGTCGAGAGCCTCGGCGCCAAGTTCGTCGACACCGGTAGCCCGCCCGACGCCGAGACCTCCGGCGGCTATGCCAAGGAAGCGACCACCGAGTACCTCGAGAAGCAGCGGCAGATCCTGACCGAGCACGTCGCCGATGCGGACGTCGTCATCACCACCGCCCTGATCCCGGGTCGACCCGCGCCGCGGATCGTCACCGATGCGATGGTCCAGGGAATGCGTCAGGGCTCGGTCATCGTCGACCTCGCGGCCGCGAACGGCGGCAACGTCGAGGGCACGGTTCCGGGTGAGGTGGTCGACCGTCACGGCGTGAAGATCGTCGGTGAGACCAACCTCCCGGCGCTCTGCGCTGCGGACGCGAGCCGCATGTGGGCCCGCAACGTGCTCGGCTTCGCCGAGCTCCTCGTGAACGAAGGGGCGATCGCACCGCACTGGGACGATGAGATCGTCAAGGCCTGCTGCGTGACTCGCGAAGGCGAGATCGTGCACGAAGGCGCCCGCACCGTCGTGGGAGGCGACAACTGATCACCATGGACGCAGCGACCCTGTTGTTCGTCTTCGTGCTCGCGGCCTTCGTCGGCCTCGAGATCATCACGAAGGTTCCGCCCACCCTGCACACCCCGCTGATGTCGGGGTCGAACGCGATCTCAGGGATCGCGATCGTCGGCGCGATCCTCGCGCTCCAGGGTCAGTACAGCACCACAGCGCAGATCCTCGGCTTCGTCGCCGTGGTCTTCGCGATGGTCAACGTGGTCGGCGGCTTCATGGTCACCGACCGGATGTTGTCCATGTTCGGTTCCAAGAAGAAGAAGGGCTGATCCGTGTCGACCTACCTCTACATCGCGGCCGCGGTCCTCTTCATCCTCGGCATCAAGCGTCTCGGCAAGGTCAAGACGGCGCGTTCGGGCAACCAGGTCGCCGCGCTCGGCATGCTGGTCGCTCTCGTCGGCGTGCTGGTCGAAGCCCAGGTCCTCGACTGGACCATGGCGGCGATCGCGCTCGGCATCGGCACCGTGATCGGCGTGCTGCTCGCGACCCGCGTGCAGATGACGTCGATGCCGGAACTCGTCGCTGCGTTCAACGGGCTCGGCGGTGCGGCTTCGGCGCTCGTCGCCGCGGTCGAACTCTTCGACAAGTCCAAGGAGGCGACGCTCGTCAGCCAGGACACGATGGTGGCGACGACCGTCCCGCTGTCGATCCTGATCGGCACCGCGACGCTGTCCGGCAGTGCTGTTGCCTACTTCAAGCTGGCGGGCAAGAACGTGCCCCACCCGTTCAAGGGTGCGCTCCGCAACCTGTCGCACGTGGCCCTCGTGCTCGGCATCGTCTACGCGAGCTACTGGTCGGCGACGACGACGGGCGCAGAGGCCGACACCGCGATGGTGGTGCTGCTCGTGCTCTCGACGATCGCAGGTGTCTTCCTCGTCACCCCGATCGGTGGCGCGGACATGCCGGTGGTTGTCGCGCTCCTGAACTCGCTTTCGGGCGTGGCGGCTGCCGCGAGCGGCTTCGTCATCCAGAACCAGATGCTGATCGTGGCGGGCGCGCTGGTCGGTGCATCGGGACTGATCCTGACGCAGATCATGTGCAAGGCGATGAACCGCTCGCTCGCCAACGTGCTGATCGGTGGGGTCGGGGATGGGGCTGTCGCTGCCGACGCGCGCGAGTACCACAACATCAAGAAGACCTCGTCGGAGGAGGTCGCGATGTTGCTCGACGGCGCCACGTCCTGCGTCATCGTTCCGGGCTATGGTTTGGCGGTCGCGCAGGCGCAGCACACCTGTGCCAACCTGGCGAAGGAGCTGGAGAGCCGCGGCGTCGAAGTCCGGTATGCGATCCACCCGGTGGCCGGCCGCATGCCGGGCCACATGAACGTGCTGCTCGCCGAAGCCGACGTTCCCTACGACAAGCTCTGGGAGATGGAGCGGATCAACCCGGAGTTCGAGAACACCGACGTGGTCGTCATCGTCGGTGCCAACGACGTCGTGAACCCGCTCGCACGCGAGAAGACCGGCAGCCCGATCGACGGCATGCCGATCCTCGACGTCGACAAGGCGCGCACTGTCGTGATGATCAAGCGCTCGCTGAGCCCTGGCTACGCCGGCTGCCGCAACCCGCTGTTCGACCACGAGAACACGCTGATGGTGTTCGAGGACGCGAAGGCGGCGCTGCAGGGCATGCTCGACGAGCTGAAGGAGATGTGAATCTCCTGACCCGACCGGAGGCGATGGCCTCCGGTCAGACCAAAGGCTGTCTCAGCTTCCCGGCCGGAACAGTCGGTCTGCGTAGCGCGAGTCGGGGAAGCGCTCGGCCAGCGCCTTCGCGCGGCGGATCGCCTCGGACAAGGGCACCAGGATCGCGCCCTCGGGCACCGCGAGCCAGACGGCCTGTTGGCCGAGCTTGCTGACCATCCGATCGAACTCCCGGGTGTCCTTCGCGGCGCCGAGCCGATCGAGGAGTGGCTGATCGAGCAGCGCCGCATCGCGCCGCGTCGGCTGGTCGCGACGCCCGAGAAGGTCGTCGACGGAGACCTTGAAGAGCTCCGCCATCGCAAGGACATCGGTGCAGGGCGGCATGCGTGACGCCGACTCCCACCGGGACACGGCTGATTCGTGGCAGCCGAGCGCTTCGGCCACGTCTTCCTGCGTCAGGCCACGGAGCATCCGCAGTTCACGGATGCGCTCTGCGATGGTCTTCGAGAGCTCGCGGCGATCAGTCTTGTCCGTCACGTCGTGTCAGCCCGAGTCGGCTTGGGGGGCGGGGATTCTACGGTGCGGCGACATCACATGGCAGAGCGCGGAACCGGAGCAGGGAGTCTCTCCTGGTTCTCTCCGAAACCGCTGTCTCCACGTGGAAGCGCGGATCGCTGCCGACAAACTGTCCCCATGAGAGTCGAACTGCAGTTCTTCGGGGCTGCGCGTCACGTCACCGGCAGCAAGCACCTGCTCACTGTCGACGGGAAGCGAATCCTCTTGGACTGCGGGCTCGTGCAGGGCCCGCGCGCCATGGCGAATGCAGCCAACCGCGAGCTGCCGTTCGACGCGAGGTCGATCGACGCCGTCGTGCTGAGCCACGCCCACATCGACCACAGCGGCTCTCTGCCGCGGATGCTGCGCGAAGGCTACCGCGGTGCGATCCACTGCACGGCCCCGACCCGGGACCTCGCCGAGATCCTGCTCGCCGACTCGGCGCATCTCCAGGCCCAGGATCTGCTCTACCTCAAGAAGAAGGGCCGCGTCGACCGCGACGCGGAGCCGCCCTACGACATCGAGGACGTGGCGGCGACGATCCGGGCGATGCGCTGCCATGCCTACGGCACGCGCTTCGAGGTCCTGCCGGGCATTCGCGTCGAGTTCCTGGAGGCCGGCCACATCCTCGGCTCGGCGATGGTCGTGCTGCACATCGGCAGCGGCGGCCGCGAGACCCGCATCGCGTTCACGGGCGATCATGGCCGGAAGGGCACACCGATCCTCCGCGACCCCGCGCGCCTCCCGCCCGTCGACTACCTGATCACCGAGTCGACCTACGGCGATCGGCTCCACGAGTCCTCCGAGGAGCTCGAGGATGCGCTCTGCCGCGTCGTTCTCGACGAGATCCGGGACGGTGGCAGGATCCTCGTGCCCGCGTTCTCGGTCGGCCGCACGCAGAACCTGCTCTACACGCTCGGCAACCTGATCGCCGCTGGCCGCATCCCGCGTCAGCGGATCTGGGTCGACTCACCGCTGAGCACGAAGGCCACCAAGGTCATCGCCTCGCACCGCGAGCAGTTCGACGACGAGACGCGGGCGATCCTCGACCAGGGTCGCGACCCGTTCTTCTTCGATGGTGTCCGCTTCGTCCAGGACGTGCAGGAGAGCATGTCCCTGAACGGTGCCCGCGACGGGATCATCATCTCTGCGGCCGGGATGATGGAGGCTGGCCGCATCCTCCACCATCTCAAGCACTCGATCACCCGACCCGAGGATTGCGTGCTCGTCGTCGGATTCATGGCCGAGGGCACACTCGGTCGGAAGCTCGTCGAGGGCTTCGAATCCGTGCCGATCTTCGGCGAGCGCTACCGCGTCCGCTGCAAGGTCCGCCAGATCCGCGGCCTCTCCGCCCACGCGGACTGGCGCGAACTCATCTCCGCCCTCCGCCCTCTCGCCCCGACGTGCAAGCACGCCTTCGTCGTCCACGGCGAGGAGACTCCTGCCCTGAAGTTCTGCGACCGCCTCCGCGACGTCGGCTTCGAGCAGGTCACGGCGCCGGTCCAGCGGCAGAAGTTCGAGCTGGTCTGACGCGCCCGGGCAGCTGGTTCCTACACCAGCGGCTCGCCGGTCTCAGGCTCTTCGACCTTCCGCAGCGCGTCGATCGCGGCGGCGACCACCTGGACCTTGCCGGCCTGGTGGGCTCCGAGGAGGTTGCGGACCTGGCCGATCGCGAGGGCGACGTCGAGGTCGACGTCTTCGCAGTCGGGGAAGAGGATGGGTTCCTCGCGGGCGCCGAAGGACAGCGGCGGGTGTTCGCCGGGTTCGGGTGGGCGCGAAGCCTGATCGAGGAGCTGGCGGAGATCGACGCCGCGCAGGACGAGGAGCTCGTAGGGGCGTTCCTCGATGCGGCGCGCGAACAGCTCGTGGAGAGCGAGGATGTGGCGGCAGGGCCGCTCCTGCTCGCTGCACGTGCAGGCAGACGTCACGCGGCGCGGTTCGGGGAAGACAGGCTCGCCGGCGATGCGCGCGATCAGTCGGTCGAAGGACCGGGGCACGAGGCCCTGGGCCATCTGCTCGAGCATGCTGGCCGAGCGCCGCATGACGCGGACGACCTGCGGCCAGATCTTCGACGACAGCATCGGCACGTGGACGCTGACCTCATGGAGCGCGCCCATCGATCCCTCCATCTCGGCCATGATCGAGCCGGGCTGGATGCGGAGGCGTGGGTTGCGGATCGACGGCAGCGAGACGAGCGCACGCTCGAGCTCCTGCGTATCGACGCCGTGGCTCGTGATCCGACGCCAGCGTTCGCCCATCGACGGGGGGCGCTTGTCCCGGGTCATGCGAGGGCCTCCTTCCGATCGAGGACGAGGAGTCGGCGCAGCTCGTCGTTGGTGAGCTCGGTCAGCCAGTTCTCACCGGCACCGAGCAGCGTGTTGGCCACGTCGCGCTTCCGTTCGAGCATCGTCTGGATGCGCTCCTCGAGCGTGCCGATGCACACGAACTTGTGCACGAAGACGTTGCGCTGCTGACCGATGCGGAACGCGCGGTCGGTCGCCTGGTCCTCGACGGCGGGGTTCCACCACCGATCGAAGTGGAACACGCGGTTGGCCGCCGTCAGGTTCAGGCCGGTGCCGCCCGCCTTCAGCGAGAGCACGAAGATCTTCGGGCCATCGACTTCCTCGGCCTGGAAGCTCGCGACCATGTCCTCGCGGTCCTTCTGCGGAACCCCACCGTGGAGGAACAGCACCTTGCCGCCGAGGATCTCTTCGATGTGCGTCTTGAGCAGGTTCCCCATCTCGCGGAACTGCGTGAAGATCAGGCAGCGGTCACCCTCTTCGAGCGCCTCTTCGAGCATCTCGGTGAGAAGGTCGAGCTTGCCGGATCGACCGGCCAGCGTGGACCCGTCGGACAGGTAGTGCGCCGGGTGGTTGCAGACCTGCTTCAGCCGGAGCAGCGTCGTGAGGATCGCGCCACGGCGCTGGATGCCTTCGCCGGCCTTCTCGACCTCGTCGAGTCCCTTGCGAACGACCGCCTCGTAGAGGATCGCCTGCTCACGGCTCAGGCTCGAGGACACGACCTGTTCCGACTTCTCCGGAAGGTCCGTGATGATGTCGGGGTCGGTCTTCAGACGGCGGAGCACGAACGGTCGTACCAGTCGTCCGAGGGTCGAGGCGCGGCTTCGGCTCCTCTGCTTGACGATCGGGTGTTCGAGCGTCTGCATGAACTGCGTCCGCGTGCCGAGGAGCCCCTCATTGAGGAAGTCCATGATCGACCACAGGTCGAGCGGGCGGTTCTCGAGCGGCGTGCCGGTCAGCGCGATCCGGAACTTCCCGCTGAGCGCGCGAGCGGCCTTCGACTGACGGGTCGCGGGGTTCTTGATGTTCTGGGCTTCGTCGAGGATCACCCCGTCCCAGACACGGCCGAGCAACAGGTCCTGGTCGCGCTGCAGCAGGTTGTAGCTGGTCAGCACGATCGCGTGCTCGTCGGTCATCGCCTGGAACGCTTCGGGCTCGCGCGGACGCAGCTTGCCGTGGTGCAGCTCGACCTTCAGCTCTGGAGCGAACCGCTTGAGTTCGCGGCGCCAGTTGCCGAGCACGCTGACCGGGCAGACCAGCAGGATCGGTCCAGGCTTCTCACGCTGCAGACGCCAGTCGAGGATCACGGTGATCGCCTGGATCGTCTTGCCGAGACCCATGTCGTCCGCGAGACATGCCCCGAATCCCTGGTCGATCAGGAAGTAGAGCCACGCGTGGCCGCGTTCCTGGTAGGGGCGGAGCTCACCGATGAACCCCTCGGGCAGCTTGCGGTCCTCGACCTTGCGCGCGTGGTCGAGGCTCTTCACGAGCTCGTCGAGGCGCGGCCCTCCGTCGAGGGTCTCCATCGCGAGACCGTGCAGGTGGGTGGCGCCGCCGAGCTTCAGACGGAGTGCTTCGAAGAAGCTGATCCGCTCGCCCTCTTCCTTGCTCCGCTTCTGGAACGCGAGGATCGCCTCGCGGTCCTTCGGCGTGATGAGCACCGGGCCCCGCTCGAGGAAGACGAGCGGAGACCGCGCGTTGACGAGCGCGTCGAACTCCTTCTGGTTGAGCTCCTCGCCGCCGAGCGCGAGCGCCCAACGGAACTCGAACCAGGGACGTGGTCCGTCCCCACCCTCCGCCTCGGCGAGAGTCACGCGCGCCGACAGGCGCTGCATGCTCTCGAGGCCGGGCAGCGTGATCGCGAAGCCCTCGTTCTCCAGCAGGGTCAGGTGGTCGAGCACCTGGTCGAGTTCGTCGCGGTTCAGGGAGGCCTTGCCGTCCTCCATGTTCATCGCGCGGTGCAGCGCCGGGATGCGGTGCGCGACTTCGTCGAGGTGCTCCTCCAGCGCTTCGATGCCCTCGCGGGCGAGCGCATCCGGGAACAGGTCCTGGGCCAGCCTCTCCTTCAGCGTCTCGAGGGAGTAGACGACGTCGAGGCCGTGGACCGGCCGGAAGCACAGCTGGATGCCCCACGGCACGCCGTCTTCCAGCTCCTCGGTCGGCGCCAAGACCTGGAGCACCGGCTCCGGGCGGATCGTCTGGAACGACGGCGGAAGCCGATCGGCGGACTCGTGGGCTGGCTCGACCTCGTCGGCGCAGGCGTTGAGCGCGTGGCCGACGAAGCTGTAGGCGAGGTTCTTCGCGGTGATCGCGTGGACCGGGTGGTCGTCGGCGGCGAACCGCGCGGTCCGCAGGATCCCCGGGACCAGCTCCGCGATGGCGCCGAGGCAGCGCAGCGTGTCCTCCTCCCAGAACGGAACCAGTCGCAGGAGCGTCGGGTTCGACGCAGGCGCGAACGCACGGCGGGCCAGCAGGGCCTCGACGAGACGGGCCGCCTGGGTCAGGAAGCAGAGTCCCGGCGCGCGGAGGTCGATTTCCAGGCCGGCGAGGTAGGGCACGGCCTCGGACATCGGCAGGGCCCGGGCGTGCAGGCGCCACAGGCCGGGAACCACGCGCTGACCTCCCTCACCCTTGGCGGCGAGGCGGTGCGGCGTGACGGGACGGAGGCTGGACTCCTCCGTCGGGATCAGGACCTCGAGCTCACACTCCTTGCTGCGCGCAAGCAGGTCGGCCGGCAGGTGCTGGTCCACGTCCTCGAGTCCGCCTTCGGAGAAGAAGGCGACCCGCGCGTCCGCTGGAGAGCGGGCGTGGAGGTAGACGGCGTCGTAGTAGGGTGCGCGCGTCACGGAGTCCGGGGGTGGCCACGACGCTGCCCGATGAGGGCACGGGGATGCGCCGGGGCCGAGAGCCCTGAGAGGGTTGAGGTAGGGAGCGGACGGAGGGGAGCCCGAGCGAGCCGAGCTGTCCCGGGGCGGTCGCGCGATGCTCCGGGGCCACCGGCGCGCGGACTCGAGTCCGATGCCGGCGGCAGCCCCCGCCCCGCGTTCGACCCTGCCCCGGGTCGTGCTGGTTCAGTTCTCGCCGAAGCGCTTCACATCGACCGGGGTGCCGCCGATCGGGTCGGCAACCTGACGGGTCGAGTGGTCGGCCAGCGTGAACAGGAACAGCAGGGACAGGAAGATCAGCGACCCCAGGAAGGCCAGGTTGTTCATGGCCGTATCCCAGCGGAGGTGCATGAACACCGTCATGACCAGCGACGCCTTGACGGCGGCGACAGCCATCGCGACCAGCATGCTCGCGCTGCCGAGGTGCAGCCCGGAGACGGGCTCGGCAATGGCGACCGTGACGAAGGTCAAGAAGAGCAGCACCACGTAGATCCCGAAGAACGCCTGGAACGAGCAGACGTGGGCGTGGTGCGAATGGTCGACGACCGTGTCGCCGTGACCGTGCGAAGTGTCGGTTCCGTGTGCCATGGCGGGACGTCGGTCAGGGGACGAGGTAGAGGAGCGGGAACAGGAAGATCCAGATCAAGTCGACCACGTGCCAGTAGAGCCCGACGAGCTCGACCGGGGTGTACCAACCCGAGTGGAAGCGACCCTGCGCACCGCGCCAGATCAGCCACGCGATGGCGATCATCCCGATCAGCACGTGCAGACCGTGGATACCCGTCATCGTGAAGTAGAGGTTGAAGTAGAGCTGCGGGTAGGCGAGCCCCATCAGATCCGGCGCGTAGTGATCATCCGGCGAGAACAGGCCGGTGAACGCGAAGATGCCGTGGTGGTACTTCGTCGAGTACTCGATGTACTTGACCACCATGAAGCCCGCCGCGCAGATCACGGTGAGCACGAGCCACCAGACCAGCGGCTTGCGCTGGCTGAGCTGGGAAGCCCGCACGCCCATGGCCATGGTCCACGAGCTGGTCAGGAGGAGGCCGGTGTTCAGCGCACCGAGCTTCCAGTCGAGCAGTGCGCCGCCCTTCTGGAACGTCTCCGGATAGACGTCGTGGAAGTAGATGTAGGCCGCGAACAGGCCGCCGAAGAGCATCACTTCGGTCGCGAGGAACAGCCAGAAGGCGAGCTTCGCCGACTGGAACTCCTGTTCCGCGGTCTTGAAGTGGTGCGCGACCGTGTGGGTCTGGAAGCCGCCCTGCGGGGTCGGCGTGACGATCGTCGAATGGCCCATCTCAGTGCTTGGCGCCCTGGCCGTAGTCGTAGAGCTCCCCGGTCACGACCGGCTCGTCGTCGAAGTTGTAGAGGTTCGGCGGGGTCGGCGACTCCCAGTCCAGCGTGACGCCGCCCCACTCGTTGGCCGCGGCCTTGCGACCGGCGAACAGCGAGTGGATCAGGTAGCCGAGCATCAGCGCGAACCCGATGCCCAGGATCACCGCGCCGACCGTCGACCACTGGTGGTAGATCTGCCACTCGGGGATGTAGGTCGCG
Organism: Planctomycetota bacterium; assembly: GCA_041164325.1. Classification (GTDB taxonomy): domain Bacteria; phylum Planctomycetota; class UBA1135; order UBA1135; family UBA2386; genus JAQCBR01. Next base: position 21,493 of record JBEAPQ010000279.1, read on the forward strand.
TAGCGGCGGGGCATGCCCTGGCTGCCCATCGCGAACTGCGGCAGGAACGTGACGTTGAAGCCGACGAGGATCAGCACCGCCGAGATCTTGGCGAGCGTCTCGTTGTACATCCGCCCGAACATCTTCGGCCACCAGTGGTGGACACCGGCGAAGAACGCCAGCGCGGTCGAACCCATCATCACCGCGTGGAAGTGCGCGACGACGAAGTAGGTGTCGTGCAGGTGGATGTCGACCGAAAGGGTGCCGAGGAAGACGCCGGTCAGACCGCCGATCGCGAAGATGATCAGGAACGCGATCGCGTAGAGCATCGGCGCCGTCAGTGCGACCGAGCCGCCCCAGATCGTCGCGACCCAGCTGAACTCCTTGATGGCGGTCGGGATCGCGACCAGCATCGTCAGGAAGGAGAACGCGAGCATCACGAACTCCGACTCCCCGCTGGTGAACATGTGGTGTCCCCAGACGAGGAAGCTGATCACCGCGATCGAGATCGACGAGAAGGCGAGCAGCTTGTAGCCGAATAGCGGCTTCCGCGAGTGGACGGTGACCACCTCGCTGATCACACCCATCGCCGGCAGGATCATGATGTAGACCGCCGGGTGCGAGTAGAACCAGAAGAAGTGCTGGAACAGCACCGGGTCACCACCGTGCGCCGGGTCGAAGATCCCGATGTGGTAGAGGTGCTCGAACGCGAGCAGCAGGACGGTGATGCCGAGGACCGGCGTCGCCAGGACCTGCAGCACGCTCGTCGCGTAGATGGCCCAGCAGAACAGCGGCAGCTTGAACCACGTCTGCCCGCGGGCGCGCATCTTGTGGATCGTCACGATGAAGTTCAGCCCGGTGAAGATCGAGCTGAAGCCGAGCGTGAAGATCGCGAGACCCATCGACACGACCGCCTGCTGCGTCTGCAGCGAGTAGGGCGTGTAGAAGGTCCAGCCCGTGTCGACCGCACCCGACATGATCGAGTAGATCGCCATGATCGTCCCGGTGAGCCACAGGTAGAAGCTCGCCAGGTTCAGCCTGGGTAGCGCCACGTCTGGGGCCCCCAGCATCAGCGGCAACACGAAGTTGGCAATCGATGCTGGAATCGCCGGGATGATGAAGATGAACACCATGAACACGCCGTGCAGCGTGAACACCTGGTTGTAGACGGCGTTCGATTCGAAGATCGCGCCCGTCGGCGTCCAGAGGTGCAGGCGGATCAGGAGGGCCAGGATGCCGCCGCACAGGAAGGCAGCGGTCACCCCGATCAGGTACATCAGGCCGATCCGCTTGTGATCAAGCGTGCCGGCCCAGGACCAGAAGCCCTTGGTGACGTCGAGGTAGCTCGGCTCCTTGCGCGAGCCAGTCTCGGGAGCCGTTTCGGCGGCTGGAACGTGGGTCGTCATCGGTGCGGTGCCTCGTGGGTCACTTCAGGGTCTTGAGCCACTCGAGGATGTCGCCGACAGCCTCTTCGGAGAGCTGGGCCTCGGTGAATTCCGGCATCACGGGCGCGTAGCCCTCGACGACCTTGGCCATCGGCTTCCGGATCGATTCGCGGATGTAGGCTTCGTCCGCGGTGTAGGCGTTGCCGTCGGTGTGGCGGCCCTCGCGGCCGACGAGGCCGAGGAAGCTCGGGCCGACGAGGCGCGAGCCGTTCACCGAGTGGCAGGCCACACAGTTGAGCTTGTAGTAGAACTCGCCGCGGCCGACGGGGTCCTCGGGCAGCAGGTCCCAGGGCTTCTCGTCGAACTCCTCCTGGGAGACGACGTAGACCTTGCGGTGCATGACGGAGTGGCCGTCGCCGCAATACTCGGAGCAGAACAGATCGAAGCCGCCGATCAGGTTCCCGAACTCGTCGGTCCTCGGCTGGCCCTGCGCATCGAGCTCCGCTCGGTTCTCGACGGTGGGCTGGAACCAGACGATCTGCTTCACGCCCGGAACGACGTCACGCTTGGCGCGCATCGCGGGGACGAAGAACGAGTGCAGCACGTCGCGCGACGTCATCGTGAACTTCACCGGCTTGTTCACGGGCACGTAGAGGTGCTCGGACGCGGTGGTCGCGCCGGGGTGATAGAAGTTCCAACCCCACTTGAACGCCTCGACGCGGTACTGGAGCGCGTCGGCCGGAGCGACCTGCTGGTCGAGGTTGCCCTTGAGGCCCCAGGCGAAGGCGAACATCACGACCACGGTCGGAATCAGCGTCCAGACCACTTCGAGCGTCGTGTTGTGGGTGACGTTCGACAGGGCCGGCTGATCCGGGGTCTTCCGACGATGTGCGATCGCCGAGTAGACGAGGAGGGCCAGGATCAGGCCGAAGGAGGCCAAGCTGACCCAGACCAGGAAGTAGAACAGCGTGTCGACGTCGCCGGCGAAGGTCGATGCCTGCGGCGGCAGCTGTCCGAGCGGATCTTGGAAGGCGATCACGGGCTGCACCAGGGGGGAAAGCTCAGGTCGTCGCGAGCCGGGGGCGAGCCCGCTCTCGGCGCCAGAGGACGTAGATCATGGCCGCGAGGCCGAAGATGGTGAGGACCCCGCCCACGCGCATCACGGTCATCGCGGTGACCTTGTAGGCGCCGGTGTCGGGATCGAACGTGTAGCAGGTGACGAGGAGGCTCTCGAGGAAGCCGCCGACCTGTCCGTCGCCGGCTTCGATCAGCGCGCGGCGGAGCGTCTTCGGGGTCAGCTGGCGGGTGTCGAGGTAGCGCACGACCTTGCCGCCGGGCGACAGGAGCACGACGGTGAACGGGTGGTCGATGTCCTTGGCGACGTCGTCGAAGCGGAAGCGCCAGCCGACACTGCCGGTGAGGCGTCGGATCTGGTCCTGCTCACCGGTGAGGAAGGGCCAGGAGTCGGTCCAGGCAGGCGCTTCCAGCGCGGCCACGTAGGTCTGCTTCTTCTTGGCCGCGAGCTCGGGGTTCTCGTCGTGGTGGACACTGACGGTGAAGAACTGGAAGTCTTCGCCCGGGGTCAGGCCACTGTCGGGCAGGTTCTGGAGCAGCTGGTTCAGCACGAACCCGCACATGCCCGGACAGTTGAAGTAGCCGAAGTTGAGGACCACCGGCAGGTCGCCGCCCACGGCTTCCGCGAGGTGGATCGGGTTGCCGGCTTCGTCGACGAATCGCACGTCGAGGTCGGCCTGCCCACCGAGCTTGTCCTCCATCGTCGCGGCTTCGTCGACGACCGGAGGCAGGGCGTGTCCCCACTGCGCACACAGCGGGCTCGAGCCGGCCGCGAGGACGGCCAGCGAGACGCTGCGGAGGAGTGGGGAGAGGGTCGCCATGGGCGGAGGAGTTCGCGTCAGTATCCCGGATCGATGCGGGTGCGGGCGGGTGTTGTCCTGGTCGTGGACTACTTGCCGCCCTGCTTCTCGATGTACTTCTGGATCGCATCGTTGATGCCGATGCGACCCTCGCCGGCGGACAGGCTTTCGGCCTCGCGGGCGCGGACGGCGTCGAGGTCCTTGGTCGGCGTGAGCTCGATGACCCGGACGCGTTGGTTGTGGGTCACTTCGTTGAAGAAGACCGCCAGCAGCCAGAAGGTCACGAAGACACCGACGGTCGCGCCGAGGAGCCAGGTCCAGGTCAGCTTGCCGTTGATGTCGTTGGCCGGGTCCTGCTCGGGGATCTCCGGGTGGATCTTGTTCGACGCGTGCGAGTCCATGCTTGGCTGCGTGGGTCCGGTTCGAAGGTTCGTGCGGCCGACGTCGTTCAGACGTTGTGGAAGTGCATCGATTCGGCGAGGCGCGGGTCGCGCTCCGGAATCAGCGGCGTGGCGATGATGTTCTTGAGGGCCATCGCCACGAACAGGCCGAAGACACCGACCACGGCGGAGATGTCCGTCCAGGTCAGATGGAAGCCGTGGTGGTCGATGTTCGGCAGGATCTGGTAGGCCATGTCGCACCAGTGCATGACGAGCATGAACACGGCGGCGAAGGCCAGCGTCTTGGTGTTGCGCTTGATGTGGCGCGACATGAGGAACGCGAAGGGCACGAGGAAGTGTCCGACGCAGAGGATCACGAACATCGTGCTCCAGGCGCCTTCCGAACGGTGTGCGAACCAGATCGTCTCCTCGGGGAGGTTCGCGTACCAGATCAGCATGAACTGCGAGAAGCTCGTGTAGGCCCAGAACACCATGAAGGCGAACATGAGCTTGCCGATGTCGTGGTAGTGCTCGGTGTTGATGACGTCGCCGAGGTAGCCCTTCTTCGCGAGGTAGAGAGCGGTCAGGCCCATCGTGGCCATGACGCCGAGCACTCCGCCCGCGAAGTAGATGACGCCGAACATGGTCGAGAACCAGTGCGGGTCGAGGGACATGATCCAGTCGAACGCCGCGAAGGTCGTCGTGACGCCGAACAGCAGCAAGCCCGGGGCGGCCGTCCGCGCCATCTTCAGCGAGCGCTCCGGGTCACCGTCCTGGTCCTGGGCGAGGCTCGCGCCGCGGAAGTAGCGGGAGAGGCCAGCCCAGACCACGAAGTAGAGGACGGCCCGGGCGAAGAAGAACGGGACGTTGAGGTAGCCGCTCTTGCCGGCGATGACCGAGTCGTAGTCAGCGGCGGTGGGATCGGTGATCTGCGCGTCGATCCAGTGGTGCCACAGGTCGTGGTACCAGATCGCGATCGGTGCGAAGAGGATCGCCATCCACGGGAACAGCGTCCCCGCCATGTTCTCGGCGATGCGGCGCACGACGACGCTCCAGCCGGCCCGCGTGATGTGCTGGATCATCACGAAGAACAGCGCGCCGAGCGCGACGCTCAGCGTGAACATGTAGGCCGTCAGGTAGGAGAACATCACCCGGTGACGGGCGTGGTCGTCCCCTCCGAGGAAGGCCGGAACGATGCTGGCGATCAGGGCCACGGCCGAGACGCCGAGGAGGCCCTTCTGGGTGCCGACAAGATCGCCGGGGCGGACGCGCGTGACGACGCCGGGGGCGACCTGTTCGACGGTGGGTGCGGTGAGTGCGGTCATCGGCAGATGGGTCGCAAGAGGGCTGGCCGGTTCTTGGCGCTCCGGATCAGGCAGTGCTCCGGAGCAGGCTCACTCGAAGTCAGGATCACTGGAAGCGCGTCTGCAGGGCGCGCACGTAGTGCACGATCGCCCAGCGATCCGCGACGGGGATCTGGTGACCGTAGGCCGGCATCGTGCCCTGGCCCTTGGCGATCACCTGGTAGAGGTAGCCATCGCCAGCTTCGACGAGGCGCTGTTCCTTGCCGAGGTCCGGCAGGGCGTAGTTGAAGGCCGCGGGGCTGGCGGTCTTGGCGCGGAGGAGGACCGCACCCTGGCCGGAGCCGCTGCGGTCGTGGCAGACCGCGCAGTAGATGTTGAACCGTTCCTGGCCGCGGGCGAGGACCTCGGCGTTCGCCTGGACCGGGTTCGCGACGTAGTTGCCGTTCGCGTCCTGGTAGACCTCGAGCGGGTCGTCGTCCATCGAGCCGCGCGCGACGGTGCCGGCCGGCGGCGTGCGCATCGCGCGCCCGTCGGTCCAGAACTCGAAGTCGACCCCCATCTGGGCCTTCAGCTTCTGCTGGAAGTCCATGTCGAGGACCGGGTGGATCGGCGGGGCCTTCTTGATGCCGCCGCGGCAGGCGCCGAGGGAGCCGATGCCCAGGAGGGCGAGGGCCAGGGCGCCGATCTTGAGAATGCGGAGGTTGGTCATCGGATCAGTCCTCCAGGAGCTCCACGTTCTTGCCGCCGATCGACTCGAGGAACTTGGCCGTGGCGGTGCGGTCGAACTTCGGGTCCGTCGCTTCGACCGACAGGAAGAACCGGTCGTCGGTCACGCGGTGGATCGAGCTGTGCTTGAAGATCGGGTGGTAGTGACGCGGCAGCTTGTTCAGCGCGAACATGCCGAAGACCGCGGTCAGCGCCGACAGCAGGACCATCAGCTCGAACGTGATCGGGATGGTCGCCGGCCACGCGTAGGGCAGCTTGCCCGACACGTAGATCGGGTAGTCGACCGCGTTCATCCACCACATCATCACCTGGGCTGCGGTGATGCCGGTGAAGCCCCCGACGATCACGAACCAACCGAGGTTGCTCGGTCCGTGGCGCAGGGCCTTCTCGATGCCGTGGATCGGGAACGGCGTGTGGCTGTCGACGGCGACGTAGCCGGCGTCCGTCGTCGCCTTGGCCGCGTTGTAGATCGCGGCCGGCGAATCGAACTCGGCGACGACACCCCAGACGTTGGCTTCGGAGCTCATGCGTGGCCCTCCGCGTGGCTGTCGCCGTGGTGGCCGTGGTGGGGGTTGGCCTCGGGCATCACACCCTTGACCTCACTGATCGCGATGACCGGGAGGAACTTCGCGAAGAGCAGGAACATCGTGAAGAACAGACCGAAGCTGCCCAGGTAGGTCAGCACGTCGATGATCGTCGGCGAGAAGTAGCCCCAGCTCGACGGCAGGAAGTCACGGTGCAGCGACGTGACCGTGATCACGAAGCGTTCGAACCACATCCCGATGTTCACGAAGATCGAGACGATGAACAGGACCGTGGGGTTGCGACGGAAGCTGCGCACCCAGAACAGCTGCGGGCTGATCACGTTGCAGCTGATCATCGTCCAGTAGGCCCACCAGTAGGGCCCGAAGGCGCGGTTGGTGAACGCGTACTGCTCGTATTCCACACCGCCATACCAGGCGATGAAGAACTCCATGCCGTACGCGTAGCCGACCAGCGTGCCGGTCAGCAGGAGGATCTTCGCGATGTTGTCGAGGTGGTTCAGCGTGATGAGGCTGTGCAGCCCGAGCCACGAGCGGGCCGGGATCATCAGCGTCAGCACCATCCCGAAGCCGGAGAAGATCGCGCCCGCCACGAAGTAGGGCGGGAAGATCGTCGTGTGCCAGCCGGGGAGGAGGGAGACCGCGAAGTCGAAGGACACGATCGAGTGCACGGAGAGCACGAGCGGCGTGCTCAGTCCGGCGAGGATCAGGTAGGCCTTCTCGTAGTTGATCCAGTGGCGGTTGCTGCCGTGCCAACCGAAGGCGAAGAAGCCGTAGATCCGGGCGGCGATCTCGCGACCTTGCGCGTAGGCGCGGTCGCGGAACGTCGCGAGGTCGGGGATCAGTCCGACGAACCAGAACAGTGCCGACACCGTGAAGTAGGTGGACACCGCGAACACGTCCCAGAGGAGCGGGCTCTTGAAGTTCGGCCACATGGCCATCTGGTTCGGCACCGGGAAGACCCAGTAGATGACCCAGATGCGGCCCACGTGGATGGCCGGGAAGATGCCCGCCGCCATGACCGCGAAGATGGTCATCGCCTCGGACGCCCGGTTGATCGACGTGCGCCACTTCTGCCGGAACAGGCAGAGGATCGCCGAGATCAGGGTTCCGGCGTGGCCGATACCGATCCAGAACACGAAGTTCACGATCGGCCAACCCCAGCCCACCGGGACGTTGTTGCCCCAGACGCCGACGCCGGTCCACACGAGGTAGCCGATCATCGCGAACAGGTTGAGCATGATCGCGATGCTCACCCCGAGTCCGAGGAACCACGCGCGCGGCGTGGTCGACTCGGCCGGTCGCGCGACGAGGGCCGTGACTTCGGCGAAGTTCTTGCCCCCTTCGACGAGGGGGGCCCGGAACAGCGGATTCTCGGGCTCGTCAATGACGGTGATCGAGGTCATCGGCTCAGCTCAGCTCCGGGTTGGGGTTGCGGATCTTCGCGAGGTACGTCGTTCGGGGCTTCACGTTGAGCTCGGAGAGCATCGCGTAGTGGAGCGGCGAGCCAGCGGTCACGAGATCGCCAGTCTTGCGGTCGACGGTGCCGCGGAGCTTGGTGACCGCAGCTTCGGGATCGTTGATGTTGCCGAACGTGATCGCGTCGGCGGGGCAGGCCTGTTGGCAGGCGGTCCGGATGTCACCGTCGCGGACCGTGCGTCCGTCGACCTTGGCAGCCAGCTTGCCGGAGTTGATGCGCTGCACGCAGTAGGTGCACTTCTCCATCACGCCCCGCGCGCGGATGGTGACGTCCGGGTTGAACGCCATCTGCCGCTGCGGGCTGTGGTCCTTGTTGAAGTTGAACCAGTTGAACCGGCGCACCTTGTAGGGGCAGTTGTTGCTGCAGTAGCGGGTGCCGATGCAGCGGTTGTAGGCCATGTCGTTGAGGCCTTCGGGGCTGTGCACCGTGGCCGCGACCGGGCAGACGCTCTCGCAGGGCGCGTTCTCGCACTGCATGCACGGCACCATCTGGTGCACGACCTGCGGATCGTCGTCGAGCGGGACACCGTCCTGGGTCGCAGCACCGGTGAAGTACCGGTCCATGCGGTTCCAGAACATCTCGCGGCCGTTGGCAATCTGCTCCTTGCCGACCATCGGGATGTTGTTCTCGGACACGCAGGCCGTGACGCACGCGTTGCAGCCCGTGCATGTGTTGAGGTCGATGACCATCGCCCACTGGTAGCCCTGGCTGTAGTCCCGTTCGGTCCACAGCGAGTGCATCAGCTGGCTCTCGGTCTTGCCCTGCAGCTTCGCGGCCTTGGCGAGCGGCGAGGCGTCGACCGCCGTCCACTGCGTGTCGGCCTTGAAGGTGGCGAGGTCGTTCTCGCGGACCAGCGGGCGGCCTTCCATGACCCCGTGCTCCTGCGAGGAGACCAGGGTGTGGGTGCGGCCCGTCTTGGTGACCGTGGCGCCCGCGGCGTAGTGCGGTGCGTCCGAACCGCGCAGCGGGTAGGCGTCGAAGCCCGGGATCTCCGCGACCGCGCACTCGGACGACATCTTCCGGCCGTAGCCGAACCAGACGGTGACCGCGTTCTCGGCGTGGCCGGGCTGGATCCAGACCGGGCCTTCGACGGTGCGGTCGCCGACCTTCACCTGGACGACGTCCGAGTTGTAGACGCCGAGGGCGTCGGCGGTGCTGCGGCACATCAGCACCGCGTTGTCCCAGACGAGCTTCTCGATCGGCGACGGCAGCTCCTGCTGCCACGGGTTGTTCGAGTAGCGTCCGTCGAGCAGCGTCGGGCACGCGCGGAAGCCGACCTCGATGGACTGCTTGGTCGGCGTGGCGGCGACGGGGGTCGCCGAGATCGCCGCAGCGATCGCGGACGCGGCCAGCGTCGGCGTGGCGGCGTCCTGCGCGGTGCCGGCGATCAATCCGTCGTGCAGGGCCTTCTGCCAGAACGTTTCGAACGGCATGCCGGACGGCTTGCGCGTCTGCCAGGTCGCACGGACCAGCGCGTCGCCTTCCTTGGGCTCCGTCAGGAGCTCGGACAGGATCTCGGCAGCCGATCGGGTGTTCGGGTAGAGCCGGTCGATCAGCGGCTGCACGATCGCGGCGGTGCCGTCGGCGGCCACCGTGTCGCTCCAGTGCTCGAGCGGGTGCGACATCGGGATGTGCCAGCTCGAGGCCTTCGCGGTCTCGTCGATCCACATGCCGCAGTGCACGCGGTGCGCGACCTTGGCGTAGGCGTCCGCGAAGCCGAGGTCGGCAGGCGCGTCGAGGACCGGGTTCGTGCCGAGGCAGACCAGCGTGTCGACCTGTCCGGCCTTCATCGCGTCCACCAGCGCGCGCACGCTGGCGAGCGTGTCGCCGGCGAGCGCCGCAGGCGTGCGCGTGTAGGTGACGGTCTTGCCGGTGGCGCCGAGATGCGCGTTGATCGCGTGTGCGGCGGCGTGGACCGCAGCCGACTGGCGCGGGCCGACGACGACACAGGCTTCTCCGTTGGCTGCGCGCAGGTCCTTGGCGACTGCGGCGAGCCAGTTCTTGCCGTTCTTCTCGAACGAACCGGCCGTGTGGGCCTTGGCCGCGGCGTCCATGCCCGGCACGCCCAGGGCGGCTGCGAGCGCGAACACCGCAGAGCCGATCTCCGCGCCCGACAGACGGAAGCGGTGGTCGGCGTTGCTGCCCGTCAGCGTGTAGGTGGGCTCGACGACGTAGAGACGCGAGACGCTGCCGTCGCGGTCGACGATCTTGCGGCCCTTGGCCCAGCTGCGGGTCTGCGCGAGCGACGTCGCGTCCGTGCCGAGGAAGTCGCTGTCGAAGGCGGCGACGACCTTCGCCTTCGCGAAGTCGTGGTGCGTGTCGAAGGCCTCGCCGAAGGCGAGCTTGCTGCCCGCGACCTCGTGGTCACGAACGAGGGCGCTCCACGTGTGCACCTGGATCTTCGGGAGCGCCGAGCGGGCTTCCGCGACCATCCGTGCGACCGTCGGAGACGCCGTCGGCGCCATCAGCACATGCAGGCCTGCGCCTTCGTTGCCGGCGAGTTTCAGCGCGTGTTCACCCCAGAAGCTGCGGAAGTCCGCGAGCGTGTGGTGGTGCGCGTGCTCGTCACCATGACCGTCGTGGTCATGACCGTCGTGGCTGTGATCCCCGTCGTCGTGGCCCTCCGCCTCGTGAGGCGTGCGGACCCACTTGCTGCGGGCGGGGTCGAACAGGTTGAGGACCTCGGCCTGGGCGAACGAGTCGACGCCACCCTGCGAGCCCGGGTGATCCGGGTTGCCCTCGACCTTGGTCGGGCGCCCGTCACTGCTGCGGACGAGGACGCCGAGGCCGTAGCCGTGGCGCTCGAACGACGTCGCGTAGAAGTTGGGGATGCCCGGCACCAGGCCTTCCGGCCGCTTCGCGTAGGGCAGGATCTCGCGCCCCGGCTTGCGACAGCTCGTCATCCCGGCCATCGCGACCGAGGCGGCGACCACGCCGAGGAACCGCCGGCGCGAGACCGGGTCGGCGAGCGAGCCGTCCGCGAACGGACCCTCGTCAGCGCCGACCGCGAATTCGCGGCGCAGCACGTCCTGGAACTCCGGGGTGTCCGCGAGCTGGTCGAGGCTACGCCAGTAGACCTTGTCGCCAGCGGATCCCGAGGACCGCGGTTGGATCTGCATGTCGGTCATCGGTGGCAAGCGGAGCAGTGCTCCGGCGGCTGTACTTCCTTGTTGGCGAGACGCTGGCGGGCCGCGGCAATGCTCGCGTCGTCCGCCGTCCACTCCATGTCGGTCACCGCGACTCCCTCGGGACGCAGGTGGGTCTCCGGGTTGCGGTGGCACTCGAGGCACCAGCCCATGCTGAGCGGCTCGACCTGGCGGACGACCTCCATCTGGTCCATCCGACCGTGGCAGCTCGCACAGCCGACGTTGGCGTTCACGTGCGCCTGGTGGCTGAAGTAGGCGTAGTCGGGCAGCAGGTGCACCTTGGCCCAGCGGATCGGGTCGCCCGACTCGTGGGCGTTCGCGATCTTCTGGATCTCCGAGCTGTCGGTCCGCACGCCCTTGTGGCAGTTCATGCAGACCTCAGAGCTCGGCACGTTGGCGTGCGGACCGTCTTCCACCGCCGTGTGGCAGTAGCGGCAGTCCATGCCCATGAGGCCGGCGTGCAGCTTGTGGCTGTAGTTGACCGGCTGGTCGGGCGCGTAGCCGACGTCGGTGTTCTTCGGGGAGAAGAAGAACCAGACGACGGACACGACCACGAGGCCGGCGACCGTCGCACTCGCGGCAACGATCGTCGGGAGGTGGTTCGTCCACTTCGGGAAGATGACGGACAAGGCGGAACCTCAGCGTCGAGCGGTGCGTCGGCGCCGACACACCACGGAACAGGGACCGGTGGGAACGGGGAGAAAGAGGGGAGGATCTCCGTCGATCCCAGGGGACCCGGAGCAGGGGAAAACGCCGTAAGTCGTTGCAGGGCCGGACCCTGGATCGGATTTTCGGCGTCTCCCCGGATCTGGGGAACGGAAGGAAGTACCGGAAACCCGTAGCGCGGTCAATTTCTGAGCCGGAAGAAAAACGGGCCGCTTCGGCAGGCCCCAGCGGGTGCTTCGGCGAGACCGATGTAAGTCGGCCCGAGAAGGTCGCTTGCGGTCCTCCGGAGACCCGTTCTCAACCCCGACTTTCCACCGCCGGAACGCAGTTTTCCACCGTGACCCCGAGGCGTCTGACAGGGGCGCCCGAGCGCCCCGTCTCAGCGCTCCAGAAGGTCCCGGACGAAGGCCGTCAGCTGAGGTTCCGCGCGCCGCTGGGCGCGCTCGTTCCCGTGGTAGTCGGCGATGCAGACCCAGAGATCGGACGAGCGCTCGACCGACCCCTCGAAGGTCGGCAGCAGGTCGAGGAACGCGATGCCCTCGGTCCCGCAGAAGTCGCCGACGGCCCGGTGCAGCGCGCCGAAGGGGTAGGACTCCTGCGTCCCCAGACCCTGGAAGTAGGGCCAGATCACGACCCCGAACGGGATGTCCCGCGCGGCGCACCAGTCGCGCATCCGGAGCAGGCCGGCCTGAGCACCTCCTCCGGGCCACAAAGTGCTGCGGCCAACAGAGTTGGGAGGAAACGCCGTCGCCCAGGCGGGGTAGCTCTCGTCGGGCAGGTCCAACAGGTCCTGGACGAGGTCGCGGTCGGGGTCGATGTGGAGCGACGCCGACAGCGCGTAGCCCTGGAGCAGGTCGCGCAGGATCCGAGACGATCGGAGCAGAAGCGGCGGTGGCTCGGCGTGGGCCAGGGAGTTGCTGCTCGGGATCAGGTCGTTCAGGCACAGCGAAACGACCACGGCATCGGGCTCGTAGCGACCGAACCGGTGCTCGAGGGCCGACGCATACTCGTCAGCGTAGATCGCGCCCGCTGCGCCGCAGTTGACGGTGCGGACGCCCGGGTCGGCCTTGCGGAGCTCATCCTCGACGAGGCGCGGCCACGCATCCTCGACGCGGACCCCCCACCCGAACGTGAACGAGTCGCCGATGCAGACCACCCGCTTCTCGCCTTCCGGCTTCGGTCCGATGACCTCCTCGCGCTCCCGGAGGCCCTCACTGTTGATCTCGCAGGGGACGCAGCCGTGCTCGTCGAAGTAGACGGCGCGGTCACCGTCCTGCTCGAGGCCGGTGTAGCAGAGGTAGAAGGTCTGCGACGGCGCCCACGTCATCCGGGCGCGGTGCGTGGTGATGATGATCGCAGCACCCGGCTCCTCGTCGACGATCGGCGGAACGACGCGCAGCACGCCGAGCTCCGAGCCCGTCTCGGGATCGGTCACGAAGTCGAACCCGATCGCCGTCCGGAAGCCGTCGTTGCGGCTCGAGCCGCGGATCTGCACCCGTTCGCCCTGGATCACGGTGGGACCGGACCAGACGTAGGTGCCGATGTCGGGTCGTGTCCAAGCCGCCCTCGGCGCCACGATGGTCGACACGGCAGGCGTTCCGGGCACGACGCGGAAACCGACCTGATCGGACTCGAGCACCGTGGCCGTCTGGATCAACTCGACGTCCGCGACCGGGCGGATCAGTCCGCGCCTCGAAGCCGCGCCCGCGTCGATCGTCTGGCGATCCGCGTCCTGGTAGTAGATGCGGAACCGGCTGTGCAGGTTCTTCTCGTCGATCTCCTCCGGCGCGAGGGCGCGGTAGGCGAATTCGGCGATACCGAAGAACACCACCGTGCTGCCGGCGGCGAGCGCCAGTCGGAACAGGAAATGGTGCTTCAAGGAGACTCTGCTGTGCCTGGAAGAACGCGGACGACGCGCTGGAGCTAGTTTCGGTCTTTTCCTCGGGGTGGCCGAAGGCCGATCTAACCTAGACCCACTCAGGCCAAGCCCACGACCTGACCCGTATGCCGACCTACATCCTCGGAATCTCCGCGTTCTACCACGACTCCGCCGCCGCCCTGCTGTGCGACGGCGAGATCGTGGCGGCAGCGCAGGAAGAGCGATTCAGCCGGAAGAAGCACGACGAGCGGTTCCCGCGCCACGCGGTCCAACACTGCCTGGACACAGCCGGCATCAAGGTCGAGGACCTCGACTACGTCGCCTTCTACGACAAGCCGCTCCTGAAGTTCGACCGGCTGATGGAGACCTACCTCTCCTACGCGCCGTCGGGCTTCCGTTCGTTCGCGAAGTTCCTGCCGGTGTGGCTCGGCGACAAGCTGCACATCCCGCGCATCCTGAAGCGCGAGCTCGGGGCGATGCCGAAGAACCCCTTCGTCTTCCCCGAGCATCACGAGAGCCACGCGGCCAGTGCGTTCTATCCGTCGCCGTTCGAAGAGGCGGCGATCGTGACGATGGACGGCGTCGGTGAGTGGGCGACGACGAGCATCGGTGTCGGTGAAGGCAACCAGATGCGGCTGACGCACGAGATCCGGTTCCCGCACTCGCTGGGCCTGCTCTACTCGGCGTTCACCTACTACTGCGGGTTCAAGGTCAACTCCGGTGAGTACAAGCTCATGGGTCTCGCGCCCTACGGCGAGCCCAAGCACGTCGATCGCATCATGAAGATGATCGACCTGCGCGAGGACGGCAGCTACCGCCTCGACATGCGGTACTTCAACTACGCGCAGGGGCTGACGATGACGAACAGCCGCTTCGAGGAGCAGATGGGCGCTCCTCGTCGCAGGGCGGAGACGGAGCTGACGCAGTTCTACATGGACGTCGCTGCGTCCATCCAGAAGGTCACCGAGGAGGTCATGCTCCGGACGGTGCGCTACGCCCACAAGGTGACCGGCAAGAAGAACCTCTGCTTGGCCGGCGGCGTCGCGCTGAACTGCGTCGGCAACGGCAAGATCCTGCGCGAAGGGCCGTTCGAGAAGGTCTGGATCCAGCCGGCTGCTGGTGACGCCGGTGGCGCACTCGGTGCCGCGCAGATGGTCTGGTACCACCTGCTGAAGAACCCGCGCACGACGCAGCCCGAACTCGACAACCAGTCGGCAAGCCTGCTGGGTCCCTCGTTCGGCCGCGATGAGATCCACGCCGTGCTGCAGGAGCAGGGCGTCGTGTTCGAGGAATACACCGACGAAGGCGAACTCTGCGAGCGCGTCGCCGACCTGATCGCCAACGAGAACGTGATCGGTTGGTTCCAGGGCCGCATGGAGTTCGGCCCGCGTGCGCTCGGTTCACGCAGCATCATCGGCGACGCGCGCTCGCCGAAGATGCAGAGCGTGATGAACCTGAAGATCAAGTTCCGCGAGTCGTTCCGGCCGTTCGCGCCGATCGTCCTGCGGGAGCGGGCGCACGAGTACTTCGAGATCCGTGAGGACCAGGACAGCCCTTACATGCTGATCGTCGCGCCGGTGCGCGAGGAGAAGCGCAGGCCTGTCGAGGACGGCAAGTTCGGCATCGAGAAGCTGAACCAGCTGCGCTCCGACGTGCCGGCGATCACCCACGTCGACTACTCGGCACGTCTGCAGACGATCGACGACCGGCGCAATCCGCGCCTCGCGAAGCTGATGCATGCGTTCGAGGCCAAGACGGGTTCAGCGGTCCTGATCAACACGAGCTTCAACATCCGCGGCGAGCCGATCGTCTGCACGCCGAGCGACGCGCTGCGCTGCTTCCTCGGCACCGAGATGGACGTCCTGGTCGTCGAGAACTTCGTGATGCTGCGCACGGCGCAGGACCCGTCACTCACGACCGTCGACCGCGAGAAGTACCTGGCGTCGTTCGCCCTCGACTGAGCCCCTCGGGAGACCCCGCATGATCAAGATCGATTGGAATCCCGAAGTCGCGAAGTTGAAGCAGTTCGGCCTGGTCGGCCTGTTCGGCTTCTCGGCCTTCGGCGCGCTGCTCCACTTCAAGTTCGAGGCGGAGATCACCTGGTTCTACGCACTGATCGGCGTCGGCGTCGTGGGCTTCGTGCTCTCGTTCGTCGAGGCCATGCTCCTCAAGCCGCTCTACGTCGGCCTGATGATCGTTGCGGCGCCGATCGGGCTCGTCATCAGCTACGCGCTGATGACGGTCATCTACTTCGGGCTCTTCGTCCCGGTCGGACTGCTGTTCCGGCTCACGGGGCGTGACCCGCTGCAGAAGTATCCGGACGCGGGCGTGGACTCCTACTGGCACGTCCGTGGTGCCCCCCGGGCCCCGGCCTCCTACCTGCGCCTCTATTGAGCGCTATCCTTCTCCCAACGCCGGCAGCCGGTTGCCCCTGCGCCGCGACCTGACCCCAACACAGAAATCGCCATGACCGACCAGAACCAGTCGTTCCAGGACGCCGCGAAGGGCGCCAAGCAGGGCATCCTCTCGGAGTTCCTGGGTTTCATGAAGGACAACGCCAAGTGGTGGCTGATCCCCTTCCTGATCGTGTTCGGGCTCCTCGGCCTCCTGCTGGTGCTCGGCTCGACGGGCGCGGCGCCGTTCATCTACACGATGTTCTGATCGGCCTGGGCTCGAAGAGCTCGCCGTGTCCCGTTCAGGATGCGGCCCCGGATCGCCGGGAGGCCCATGCCTTCCTGGCCTCGCACAACGACCTCCTGGCGCAGCTGCGCTCGGAGGTCGTTGTGTTTTGCGACGCTTCGAACAGCGTGTGTCGCTCGAGACGGCGGTCACGGAATTGCGCTGATGACTTCGTCGACGCGATTCGCCCGTTGCCGTCGAGGTCTCCGAC
>JBEAPQ010000280.1:0-5125 GCA_041164325.1 Planctomycetota bacterium
AAGCACCTGCGCTGCGCTGGGGCGTGGTCGGCACGGGTTCGATCGCCAATTCGATGGCGGGTTCGATCCAACGCGCCCAGGGTGCGGAGCTCGCGGCGGTCTCGAGTCGTCGGATGGAGACAGCGCGTGCCTACGCCGATCGACACAAGGTGCCGCTCGCCTTCGACTCCTGGGCCGAGATGATCGCCTCCGACGCGGTGGACGCGATCTACGTCGCGACGCCGACGAGCGTCCGCGAGGAGATCTGTATTGCGGCCGCGCAGGGCGGCAAGCACGTGCTGGGCGAGAAGCCGTTGGCCAGCCTGGCTTCGGTCGATCGCATCCTGGCCGCGTGCCTCGAGAACGACGTGGCGTTCATGGACGGCACGCACTTCGCACACCATCCGCGCACGGCCGAGCTGCGCGCGCGCCGCGCGGAGTGGATCGGTGGCGTGACGCGCGCCGAGTCGTCCTGTGCGTTCCTGCTGCGTGATCGCTCCAACATCCGCTACGACCCGGCGCTCGAGCCGATGGGCGCGATCGGGGATGTCGGCTGGTACAACATGCGTGCCGCGGTCGAGTGCCTTCCGGACGACCTTCAGCTGCAGCACGTGCAGGCCGATCTGCGCCGTGACCAGGAAACCGGCGCCGTGAACGGCGGCAAGGGTGAGCTGCGCTTCACCAACGGCGTGCGCTACTTCTGGAGCTGCGGCTTCGATGCGCCGCAGTCCTCGATGCTCGTCCAACTCGATGGCGAGGGTGGTCACCTCGAGATGCCGGGTTTCCTGTTCCAGGACCAGGACAACTCCGCGCGTCTGATCGTCCGGCAGGGAGATGCGGAGCCCGTCACGCACCGGGTTCCGTCCGACGAGCCCGGTTCGGTGCTCCTGTTCGAGGACATGGCGGCGGTCGCGGCTGACCCGACGCTGCGGGCCTTCTGGGCGGAACGGACACGCAAGACCCAGGCGCTCCTGGACGCGATCTGGCACGTCGGTCTCGCTGCGGAACTCACCAAGAAGTGAGGCCGCGCGGCGGAGCCAGAATCGCGTCGCCCCGCGGGCCGGAGCTCTCTGATCGACTCCGTGACGCGTCCGAGTCCGTAGGATCGTGAGGAGCGCCTGCAACCGATCTGCGGTCAGGTGTGTCCTGGCCATGCCCCGCCCCCTTCTTGTTGCGTTCGTGCTCGCGTCCGTCGCGAGTCTTCCCGCCCAGCGTCTCCAGCCGGCGAAGGTCTACCCCGAGTTCGGGGTCGGTCCGACCGGCATCCGGGCGACCATCGAGAAGGACCTGATCGTCACCGTCGCGTCGGTGGTCGAGGGTTCCCCCGCCGCTGCAGCCGGGCTCCGCCCTGGCGATGTGCTGCGGGGCGTGCGGGGTACGGACCTCGCGGTGCCGGACCCGCGGGTGCTGCTCGGCGCTGCGATCGCCGACGCCGAGGCCGACCGCGGTCGCTACGCCCTGGAAATCGAGCGGGCGGGCGCCCGGCGCAGCGTCACGGTGCAGATCCCAGCACTCGGCGGCTACGCGGCGAGCTGGCCGCTCGACTGCGAGAAGTCGGAGCGCATCGTCGCTGACACGATCGAGTTCCTCAGCAACCACCAGCAGGCTGATGGTTCCTACGCGTTCGGGGGCGGTGCGCCGTTCCGCGACAACCTCCAGGGCTGCCTCGCGACGCTGTTCCTGCTGTCGACGGGCCGGGACGAACTGCTCGACCACGTGCGGCGCCACGTGCTGCCGCTGGCCGAGCGTGCCGAATCACGGCGCAACGCGGGTGGGCACGTCAACTGGCAGCTCGGCTACCAGGGCATCCTGCTCGGCGAGTATTACCTGCGCACCGGCGACGAGCGGGTGCTGTCGGGGCTCGCGGAGCTGTGCGCCTGGGCCGCGGAGAACCAAGCGGCCGGGGGATGGGGGCACGGTGAGGGTGTCGGCCCGGGCTACACGCAGAGTGGCTTGATGAACCACGCCGGGCTGCCGGTCCTGGTCGCGCTGACTCTGGCACGCGAGTGCGGGGTCGACGTCGACGAGGCGGCTTACGTCCGCGGGATCGAGTTGGTCCAGCGGATGGCGGGCCACGGCTGCATTCCGTACGGCGACCACCGCAGCGAGCTCGGCTGGTCGAACACCAACGGACGCAACTCGATGGTGGCCTGCTGCTTCGCCCTCCTCGACCACGAGCCGGCCTACCGGCTCGCGGCGCAGCATCTCGGCCTCCTGGTCGCGGACTCCTACCACCAGCCGGAGTTCGGCCACACGGGAGGTGGCTTCAACGTGATGTGGCGCGGGCTCGGATCGGTGCACGTGCCGGAGGCCAACGCGACCAACTACCGGCGGCAGATGGACGAGCTCCGGTGGTACTTCGATCTGTGCCGCCAGTACGGCGGCGGCTTCTCGATGCCGGCCACGCCTCCCGACAACCAGCGCTACAGCGGGCTCGACTGGGGGACGGGGGCGGTGGCCCTGAACTACACGGCCCCGCTCCGGACGCTGCGGATCACGGGCGCGCCGCGTGGCCCGCATTCCGAGAAGGTGACGGCGCCCCCGTTCGCGTGGGGCAACACGGCGGACCTCGCGTTCTTCGAGACCAACCACGCAGCGGGTTTCGGCGACGAGGAGGACGCCCCCCACGTCGTCTACGACCGCTTCCTCGGCGATCGGCGTGACGAAGCGGATGTGGCCTACGCGGCGCGCCACCTGCGGCACCACAGTCCGATGGTTCGCACCTGGGCAGGACGTCGGCTCGCGGTGCTCGGGGGCGACGCGGTGCTCAAGGCCCTCGAGGGGGCCGCCTCGCACGACGATCCGCGGGTGCGCCGCGCGGCGTTCGATGCGGTCTCGGGCTACGACAACTGGCGTCGGCCGACGAAGCCGGCGTTCTCCGCCGACGTCGTCTCGGAGCGTTTCCTGACGGCAATCCTGCGCGCGCTCGAAGACCCGGACACCGCATGGTGGGAGGTCGACGGGGCGCTGTTCGCGCTCGGCGCGGCGCGCCCGGAGGACGTTCGCTCCGCCTATCCGCAGATCCACCGCTTCGACCAGCACGACGACTGGTACCTGCGCGAGGCGGCGTTCTGGGCGGCGCTCGGCGTGCGTGCGACGATCACCGAAGAGGAGTTCGGCGCGCTGGCCGAACGCTACGCACGCTCTGCGCACGTGTTCGAACGCGCGTCCTACGACGGCGGCTTCCGCCGCATCCTGCGCGAGGACAGGGCCGCCGCCCAACGCTTCGACCTGAGCTTTGCGGTGCGGACCCTGGGCGCCACCCTGCACGAGCCTCGCGTGGTGCTCGGCTACGGCACCGGCGGCA
The DNA here is from genome assembly GCA_041164325.1 of Planctomycetota bacterium. Classification (GTDB taxonomy): domain Bacteria; phylum Planctomycetota; class UBA1135; order UBA1135; family UBA2386; genus JAQCBR01. The sequence goes on from JBEAPQ010000280.1 coordinate 3,287, forward strand.
TCCACGAAGCGGCGCACCGGACGATGATGGTGCTCGAGCACTTCGACCCGAAGGCGTTCCGGTTCATGGTCGACGACTTCGTGACCTACCTCGCGATCTGGGATCCCTACTACCAGCACAGCGTCTGGTTGATCACCGGCAGCAAGTGGCAGCCGGGGATCCTCGCGGTGCTCGACGATCTCGGCGAAGACGGGCGCCCGATCGTGAAGGCCCTGCGCGCGGTGCTCGCGCGCTACGACACGTTCGACGCGAAGCGCGCCGGCAAGAACGCGGCCCACCTCGAGGACGCGATGCGCACCGCAGTGGAGAAGTTCGAGGCTGCGCACGGGCGCTGATCGCGCGGTCCCGTCAATCCTCGCAATCCGCAGAACTCGTGCGCCGCAGCGCGCCGCTCAGCATCAGCACCGCGGTGTAGCTCGCGACGCTGACCACCAGCCAGCGCAGCAGGTCGAGCGACAGCTCGCGGACGAGGTAGACGGCGATCAGCACAGCGGGCAGCCCGCCCAGGGTCAGGCCGAGTGCGGGGCGGAGTCGGTAGGCGCCCTCGCGCACGAAGCGCGCGCTGCCGACCGGCATCAGGAACGCGCAGGAGCCCATCATGATCGGGAACGCGGCCTTGGGGTCCATGCCCAGGAGAGCGACGAGGATCATGCAGGGCGCGTAGAGACCGACGCCGAGGGTGTTCAGAGCGCCGAGCAGGACGCTGACGAGGCTCGCGGTCACGAGTCTGCCGGGCGTCAGTCCGAGCGACGTGCCGCCGACCGGAGCTCCGCGCAGCATCCCGGACGCCATCAGGACGGCCGCGGTCAGGAGTGCTGCACCCATGCCGATCTGGACGGCGCGTCGCGGCAGGCGGGCGACGATGCCGGCTCCGAACCAGGCTCCCAGCACGGCCGCTGCGATCATCGAACCGAGCGTCCAGGGCTCGACCTCGACGGTGGAGATGAACAGGAAGGCCATCAGCACGACCGGGAGCGTGTGGCCGACGTTCATGGTCCCAGGGATCAGCGCGTCGGGGACCATGCGGGTCAGTCGGAAGACGGCGGCCGTCGGCGCGAAGTTGCCGACACCCAGGCTGTCGAAGAAGTTGGTCACGAAGCCGAGCGCGAGCTGGCCGGACGAGGGGGCGATGGCCTCGGTGCGTCGCGCGTGCTGGATCGCGCCCAGCCAGACCACGGCGAAGACGGCGGCGAACACGCCGAGGAGCACGAAGAGGACGGTCGTCATCGAGCCTCCACGAGAGCGCGGACGGTCCCGAGGTCGAGCACGAACACGCCGCGCCCGTGGCTGCCGATCACGAGGTCATCGGCGGTCTCCGCGACCGCGAGGTCGTGGACCGGCGTCGTCGGCAGGTTGCCGCGGAGCGCGTGCCAGCTCGTCCCGCCGTCGAAGGATGCGTGCACACCCCGGTCGGTGCCGACGAAGAGCGTGTTCGGATCCTGCGGATCCTCGGCGAGGACGTTGACCGAGGCGTCGGGCAGGTCAGCCGTGAGGCTCCGCCAGCGCCGGCCGCGGTCGTCCGAGCAGAACACGAACGCACGGAAGTCGTCCTCGCGGTAGCCCGTCATCGTGACGTAGACGCGGTCAGGATCGTGGCGCGACGCGCGCACGCGGCTGACCCAGTGCGGCGGCAGTCCTGCGCTGACGTCGACCCAGGTCGTACCTCCGTCGTCGGTGCGCTGCACGCGGCCGTCGTCGCTGCCGGTGTAGATCAGGTCCGGGTCTGCCGGACCCTCGGCGATGGTCGTCACCGTGCCGAACGGCACGTTGCCCTGGTGCTCGGGGCCCGGGTCGCCGGTCAGATCGGGGCTGATCGCGGTCCAGGAATCGCCGCGGTCC
>JBEAPQ010000281.1:0-2903 GCA_041164325.1 Planctomycetota bacterium
CCTGCGTGCCTTCGATCGCCGCCTGCAGACCCGACTTGCCGCGCTGCAGGTGCGAGAACACGTTCTCGCCGACGACGATCGCGTCGTCGACGACGATCCCGAGCACGACGATGAACGCGAACAGCGACAGCATGTTGATCGACACGTCCATCCACGGCATCAGCGCGAGCGTGCCGAGGAAGGAGATCGGGATGCCGACGCTGACCCAGATCGCGAGCTCGAAGCGGAGGAACAGCGCGAGGACCAGGAACACGAGCAGGAAGCCCTGCAGGCCGTTGCGGACCAGAAGGTCCTGACGACTGCGCAGGAGCTCCGCCTGGTCGAGCCAGGGCGTCAGCGTGACGCCTTCGGGAAGCCAGGAGGACGCGTTGCGGCAGAACTGCGTGACGCTGTCGGAGATCGCGAGCGCATCCTGGTCGCCGATACGGAACACCTGGACCAGGGCGGCGGGCCGGCCGTCGAAGCGGGCGGCCTGATCCGAGTCGGCGAACGCATCGCGGACGGTCGCCACGTCGCGGACGTGGACGCGGGTCCCGTCGGGGCGACGCAGCACGACGAGGTCTTCGAAGTCCCGGCCGACGTATGCCTGTCCGCGCGCGCGGAGGAGGATCTCGCCGGAACTCGTCTTCACCGATCCGCCCGGCAGGTCGAGTGAGCCCTGGCGGATGGCCTGTGCGACGTCGTCGAAGCGGAGGCCGTGGCGCCGCAGCGCGTCCTCGGAGACCTCGACGGCGATCTCGTACGGGCGCGTGCTGACGACGTCTGCCTGCGTGATGCCGGGCAGGTTCGTGACCCGATCCCGGACCATGTCGGCCGTCTCCTTCAGCGATCGTTCGTCGAGATCGCCGGAGACCGCGATGTTGAGAACCTGGCGCCGGAACGAGAGCTCACGGACGACGGGCTCCTCGGCTTCGTCGGGGAACGTCTCGATCGCGTCGATCCGCGACTTGATGTCGTCGAGGACCTTCTGGTTGTCGGCGTCGTCGAGGAGCTCGACGAGCACGAGGCCACCGCCCTCGGACGCGGTCGAAGACACGCGCTCGACGCCGTCGACGCCCTCGACCTCTTCTTCGACCTTGATGCAGATCGATTCCTCGACCTCTTCGGGCGACGCGCCGGGGTAGGCGACGGCGACCGAGATCGTGTCGATCGAGAACTCGGGGAAGATCTCGCGCTTGATCCGGGGCAGTGTCAGGAAGCCGGTGCCGACGACGGACAGCATCAAGAGATTCGACGCGACGGGATTGCGCGCGAACCAGGCGACGATGCTCATCGCGTCTCCTCTGCCGCGACGCGGACCTGCATGCCTTCGACGACGGCGTCGAGCGGCGTGGTGCAGACCCGTTCGCCCGCGGTCAGGCCGGTCGCAACCACGATCGACTCACGCTCGGTGCGCAGGATGTCGACGGTCCGCACGTGGAGCCGGTCTTCGGCATCGATGACGAGGACTTCGTCCCTGCCACGGAGCACGCGGCGAGGCAGCACGAACACGTCCGGGTAGGTGGGGCCGAGGATCTCGGCCGTGACGAACAGGTTGGCGACCAGCGGCATCGCGTTCGTCGGTTCGCCCGCGTAGGGCGCGTCGACGCGGGCGACCAGTCGGACCATCCGGCTCTCGCCGTCGAGCTCACCTTCGGTCCGCACGATGCGTCCATGCCACGTCCGCGTCTGGCCGGCGAAGTCGGCGGACAGCGTGACCGCGGGACCCTCCGCGCTGCCGCCGTCGGCGCGGACGACGTCGATATCGAGGAAGGCCAGTTCGGAATCCGGGATCGGCAGGCGGACCTCGGCGGCCGCGGTCGCGTAGATCCGTGCGATGCGCGCGTTGCGCGCCACGAACTGCCCGAGGTCGACGAACTTCGACAGCACGCGGCCGTCGTAGGGTGCACGGATCACGCACCGGGCCACGTCGCGGCGCGCGGCCTCGAGGCGGGCCTCTGCGGCTTCGAGGCGGGCGGTGGCCTCCGCGAGCTGGGGCTTCCGGAGCACGAGATCCGTCGGCGCGCCCTCGCGCTGCATGGCCTGCCACTCACGGCGCGCCGCCTCCGACTCTTCGCGCTGGAGTTCGACCGCAAGCTTCGCCTGCGCGACTTCGGCTGTCGCCTGGATGACCGCGAGCTCGTAGTCGCTGGCGTCGAGCTGGACGAGGACGTCGCCCGTCGCGAAGAACGCACCTTCGGCGAGGGCCTGTGCAACCTCGGTCACGCGGGCCGCGACTTCGGCAATGACGTCACTCTCGACGGCCGGGCGCACGGTCCCGGTCGTCCGGATACGGGCCTGCCACGTCTCCGGGGTCGCCTCGACCGCGCGGACGCGGGGGATCGCGCGCGGAGGTGCGACCGTCGGCGCCTCCTCGCGGGACTTGGCGAGCGCGATCGCGGCTGCGGCTCCGGCGCCGAGGACGGCGAGCGGCAGGGCGATCCGCAGGAAAGTGCGGAGGAAGGCGATCATGGGTGGGCGGTGGTGGGAGGTGCGGCGGATGGATCTCCCGCATCGAAACCCCCGCCGAGGGCGAGGATCAGCTGGACGCGGTTGTCGAGGCGCTGGCGGGCGACGGCGAGGAACTGCGTGCGCGCCGCCAGCGCGCGGCGCTGGGCATTGAGAAGCGTGTCGATCGGGACGAGGCCACGGGCGTAGCGGTCCTCGGACAGCGTGCGGGCCGCCTCGGCTTCGGCGACGGCCTCGCTGCGGCGCTCCCACTCGGCGTCGAGGAGCGGCGTCGCGGCGAGCGCGGTCTCGACTTCGCGGTAGGCCTGGAGCGCTGTGCTGCCGAAGAGGGCGAGGGCCTCGCGACGGCGCGCGTCCTTCTCGTCGATGTCGGCGCGGATGCGTCCGCCGTCCAAGAGCGGCGCGAACAGGTTGGCACCGATCGACCAGACCCGGAAGTCGAGGTCGCCGAGGTC
>JBEAPQ010000282.1:0-6249 GCA_041164325.1 Planctomycetota bacterium
TTGCAGTTCCTAGATCGAACCGTTCCGCACTGCGGCTGAAGGGAGGCCCGGCACGGGCTGCCTGACGCAGCCCGGCGGGATCGGGACCGCGTCAGTCCCGGGTGCTGACGTTGCGGAACACGGCGACACCTTCGGAGACCAGGCTGCCGATCGAAAGCTCCGGCAGCGAGTCGCCGTCGAGGTCGGCCACGGCCGCCGTCAGCGCGCCGTAGACCCCGGCGAAGCGGAGCGAGTCGCCCACGCCACCCTGCCCGTCGCCCAGCAGGACCTGGAAGTCCGCGCCCACCAGCGATGCAACCAGGATGTCCGCGAAGCCGTCGCGGTTGAGGTCGAGCGTCGCGAGCGCCGTCGGCGCCTCGCCGGCGTCCAGGCTGACGACCCGGAACCCGCCGGTCGGCAGCGAGAGGAGCATGCTCAGCGTGTCGCGACCCGTCTCGCTGACGACGAGGTCCGTCCGACCGTCGCCGTCGAAGTCGGCTGCGCGGAGGTAGGTCGGGCCAGGGCCGACCGGCGTCTCGGAGGCAGGAACCAAGCCGTTCTCGCCCACTTCGAGGACGTCGACCGTCGACCGCTGCAGGCGGCTGACCGCCACCTCGCTGCGTCCGTCGCCGTCGAAGTCACCGATCGCCAGACCGACCGGACGGCCGCTGAGGGGCGTCGACTGGGCCGGCGCGAAGGAGAAGCCGTCCCCCGTGCCGCGGAGCAGCGCGACGCGGTTCTCGTCGATGAACGCCACGACCAGGTCGACGAGACCATCGTCATCGAGGTCGCCCGCGGCGACTTCGAAGGCCCCCTCGCCGCCCGCGATCACGCCACCGGCGGCCGGCTCGACCTGGAAGCCGAAGCGGAAGTTGGCGACCGGCCCGAGGTTGCGGACCAGCTTGATGCCCCCCTGCACGGCGACCACGAGGTCCGTGCGGAGGTTCTTGTCGAGGTCGACCGGGATCACGTTGTGCACGCCACGCCCGAGGTCGAGCGGAGCGACAGGCTCGAGGATCGGGTCGGCATCGGCCTGCGCCGTGATCTCGTGGATGACGAGCGTGCTCGAACCGAGAGCTCCGACGATGAGGTCCTGCACGCCCGGAGTGATGAGGTCCGCAGCCTGGACGATCTCCGGCTTCTCGAAGCCGGCAACCGTGTGCAGGCGGCCTCCGCGCAGACCGCTGGCCGAGCCCAGGAACAGGTTGGCGCGATCCCCACCGAAGCCGGGCACGAACGCGTCGTTCCGCCCGTCCCCGTCGACGTCGGTCAACTGCGGCGTGACGGGCGAGCCGGTCGTGACGAGCGCCGTGCCCACCGGGTCCAGCCCCTGGCCGAGGCCCAGGTGGACACAGAGCGCGCGCCGGTCGATCTCACAGCTGAGCAGGTCCTGGAGACCGTCTCCGTCGAGGTCGCCCGCGCACAGCGAGAACGGCGTGCCCTTGGTCGCCAGGCTCTGGCTGACTTCATAGTTGCCAGCGACGCCGCGGCGGACGAGGTCGATGCGACGGCTGCCCGCGTGGGCGACCGCGAAGTCCGCCGCTCCGTCGGCGTCCAGGTCCCCGATGACCGAGGCCGCAGGAACGGCGCCCAGCGTCAGATAGACCGGAGCGACCCCACTGCCAGGGACCACGGCCACCCGGTTGCGGGTCAAGTCACAGGCGACGATCTCGGGAAGACCGTCGGCGTCGAGATCACCGACCGAGAGGCCCGCGAGCTGGGTTCCTCGCTCGATGCTGCGAGAGACCGGGGAGCGGAACTCGCCGTCGCCGATGCCCGCGAAGACCAGGATGTCGGGCGCCCCGTTGAGCGCCACGACAATGTCCGAGACCCTGTCGCCGTCGGCATCGCCGAGCGTTGCGTCGAGCGGCCCCGCGCCGAGGGGGAACGACGCGTTCGCCGTCAGGGTGCCGAACCCGTCGTTCGCGAAGACCACCGCCGTGCCGTCCCGGGCCACCCCGAGCACGTCCTGGTCCTGGTCCGCATCGAGGTCCTCGACGAAGAGCCGGAACAGGCCGGCAGGAGCCTGGATGGCGCGCCCCGTGGCGAACGATCCGCCGCCCTGCCCGAACCGGAGGACCAGCTGGCCGTCGCGGTCGGCCGCCGCCATGTCGATCTGGCCATCGCCATCGAAGTCCGCGACCACAGCGGCCTCGACGCGTTCGGCGTCGTAGGCGATCTCCGTGCGGGTCTCGAAGAGGATGCGGCTGAGCGTCTGGCTGGCGGCTCCTGTGCCGCCGCTGTGGTCGGCGCAGGCAGCGAGTGGGAGGAGGGTCGAGGCGAGGATCAGGGGGCGGCGCATGGATGGTTCCGGGGTCGAGGAGGCTGACCGCGGAGTCTAGCACCGGCAGGTACCCCCCTGCGTCAGCCCATACTTGAGGACCGTAACGGGCCACCCCCGTCCGGGTCTACCCCGGTGGTATCAAGGAGCCCGTGCCATGGGCAGTTCCGGTGCCTAGGCGCGCTGACTCGGATCGAGATAGGACCGTGCACGCTCGACGTAGTGGCCCGCGCGCCATTCCAGATCCCGAGCCTCTTCCGCGGTGATGGTCCGGCGAACGCGCCCCGGAACGCCGAGGACGACCGACCGCGGTGGAACGACCATCCCCTCGGGCACCAGGGCACCGGCGCCGATGATCGCGAACTCTCCGATCCGGACCCCGCCGAGCACCGTGGCATTCATGCCGATCAGCGCGTGGTCCCCCACTTCGACACCGTGCAGCACGACCCCGTGGCCGATCGTCACGCCGCGGCCGATACGGAGCGGCGCATCGACGTCGACGTGGATGCACGTGTTGTCCTGGACGTTGGTGCGCTCCCCGATCTCGATCCATGCGTCGTCCCCGCGGATCGTGACGCCGAACCAGATGGACACGTCCTTGCCGAGCCGGACGTCCCCCATCACGGCGGCGTTGTCGGCGAGCATGGCTCCGTCGCGGAGGCGCATACGGCCGACCATGTCGGGGTGGACGTGGAAGACGCGTGGGTTCGACATCGGCGAGGGAATCAGCCGGGACTCGGCAGGAGGTCGGGGAGGAAGGTCACGACGGTGACCATCAGTGAGTTGTGCGCGACGTGGGCGAGGATCGGTGCGAGCAGGCCTCCGTGCGCGAGACGCAGCCACGCGAAGAACGCTCCCAGCGCCGAGATCGGCACGAGCAGGACCGTGCCCGCGCCGAGGTGCACGAGGCCGAACAGGATCGCACTGACGACCAGGGCCGCACGCACGCCGTAGCGAGCCGCCAGTCCTTCGAGCAGGAACCCCCGGAAGATCACTTCCTCGAGGATCGGGCCCACCACGCAGACCGACGCGACGACGCCGGCCCAGGCGAGCCCCGGCTCGGCATCGGTGAAGTAGGAGAGGTGCGGCTGGTCGGCGAGCGGCCAGCCGAGCGCGCGCCATAGGAGACTGGTGCCGGCGGCGATCAGGAGCCAGAGCGGGAACGCCAGCGCATACCGGACGAGCGGTCGGACGATGGCCCGGTCACCGCTCCAGGGCAACCGCACGGGCCACGAGCACGCCAGCGCAATCGCGAGCAGGGAACCACCCAACTGGGCGAGCATGCCGAGCTCGACCTGCTCCGCCCCCGCGGCTCGGTCGAGGCTGCCGCCGGTGAGCAACAGCAGGAAGACCGACGAACCGACGACCAGGGCGAGGAACGTGGAGGCAGCCGCGAGCAGTCGGCCCCGCGCGCTCTCGGGACCAAGGTCGATCTGGCCGCGGGCGGGCGGAGGCGTCATTCGCCCGGGATTCCGATCGTGCCCTCGGTCGGCGAAGACGCCGTCGCGTAGAGCTTCCGCCCCATGCGGCCTGCGAGCCAAGCATCCCGACCGGCCTCACAGGCAAGTCGCATCGCGCGCGCCATGCGCACCGGATCCTTCGCACGCGCGATGCCGGTGTTCAGCAACACGCCGTCCGCACCGAGCTCCATCGCGACGGCAACGTCGGAAGCGGTGCCGACGCCCGCATCGACGAGGATCGGAACCCGCGCGCGCTCGAGGATGATCCGGAGGTTGTTCGGATTGAGGATGCCCTGGCCGGAACCGATCGGAGCGCCCGCGGGCATCACCGCCGCCACGCCCACGTCTTCCAGGCGGCGCGCGAGGATCGGGTCGTCGCTGGTGTAGCAGAGCACGGTGAATCCCTCGTCGACGAGGACCTTCGCAGCCTCGAGCGTCCCGACCGGGTCCGGGAGCAAGGTCTCCGTGTCGCCGAGGACCTCCAGCTTGACGAGGTCGGACATACCCGCCTCGCGACCGAGCCGCGCGGTGCGGATCGCGTCCTCGGCGTTGAAGCACCCTGCCGTGTTGGGGAGCAGCACGAACTTGTCGGTGTCGAGGTAGTCGAGCAGCGTCTTGCCGCTGGGCACCCCGAGCGAGATCCGACGGACGGCCACGGTCACGCACTCGGTGCCCGACTCGGCCAGGGCCTGCTGCATGACGCCGAGATCGTCGTACTTGCCCGTCCCGACGAAGAGCCGGGAGCCGAAGGTGTGGGCGCCGATCTGGAGAGGCCGATCTTCGCGGAGCGGCTCGTCGGGGGAGAACCAGGTCATGGGTGTGGGCAGCGGACGGACGGGATGTGGACGGGTGCGTCGGAGCCGCGCAGGGTCATCCGCCTCCGACCAGGGTGACGATCTCCAACACATCACCGTCTTCGACCACGGTGGCTTCGAACGACGCACGCGGCACGAGGAGCCGGTTGCGCTCGACGGCCGTGTGGCGCCGGTCGAGGCCGAACCGCGAGAGCAGACCGTCGATCGTCAACGCCGGCGGGATCTCCTGGGGTGCACCGTTGACGGTCACACGGATCGGAATCGGAGCTTCGTCCATCGCGCGACCAAGGATCGGCCGCTGCGCCGGACGGGGCAAGGCGCAGGACGCGCCGAATTCTCGACGGGGCAGGAGCGATGCCGGGCACCGCTCGCCGCGACGGGAGGCACCTCGTGCGAGACACTCCTCAGTCGAAGCGCTCGAGCACGACGACCTTCAGGTACTCGGACTCCGGGAGTCCGAGCCAGACCGGGTGGTCTTCGCCCGCGCCGAGACGGTGTCGGAGGACCACGCGGAACGGCAGGTCCGCCGCCGCCTGCCGGAGGATGTCCTCGAAGCGGGGCAGCTGCACGTGGTGGCTGCACGAGCAGGTCACGACCATGCCTCCGGGAGCGAGCACGCGGAGCGCGAGTCGGTTCAGGTCGCGGTAGCCGCGGAGCCCGCCGTCGACTTCCCGCCGGCTCTTCGCGAACGCCGGAGGATCGACGACCACGAGATCGAACTCCTCACCACGCTTGCGCAGGTTCCGCAGCTCCGTGAACGCGTTGGCCGCGCAGGTCGTCAGCCCGGCCTCGAGCCCATTGTGCTCGGCGTCCGACTGGGCCTGCGCGAGCGCCTCCGCCGATTGGTCGATCGCAACGGCGCGCGCGGCCCCGCCCGACAGGGCGCTCAGTGCGAAGCCGCCCTGGTAGCTGAACAGGTCGAGCACGCGGCGACCTTTCGCGTGCGCGCGGACGAACCCACGCGCGGGACGCTGGTCGAGGTAGAAGCCCGTCTTGTGGCCCGTGAACGGGCGCACCGTGATCCCGAGCCCCCCTTCCACGATCCGCACGGACTCGACGCGACGCCCGGAGAGGAGTCGAACTTCCTGCGGGAGCCCCTCGAGGCCGCGCACCGCGAAGTCGTTGCGCGCGAGGATCATCCGCGGCGCGCCCGCGTGGCTCTCGATCGCCGCGACCAGCGCGCCACACTCCTGCTCCGCGAAGGCCGCACCGATCTGCACGACGACGACGTCCGCGTAGCGGTCGACCACCAGTCCCGGCAGGCCGTCGACCTCACCGTGGACGAGGCGGATTCCACCGTCCGGTGCGGCGAGCGGCGCGCGACGCGCGACGGCATCCCGGATCCGGGCGTCGAAGAACGCTTCCGGCGTCGGCAGCTCTTCGCCCGGCCACGCCCCGCAGAGACGCAGCGCGAGGCGGGACCGGGGGGACCAGAATCCCAGGCCCGCGTCGTGTCCGCGCGCATCCGTCACCCGCACGAGGCCCGCGGCGTCGGGACCGCCGTCGACGTCATCCGGGAAGAACCAAGGCCGCCCCTTCCGCCAGAGCTTTGCCGCCCGTTCGCCGAGCACGACGGCGGTCATCGCGTGCCCCCGATGCGCTCGAACGCCTCGGCGAAGCCGCGTCCCGCCTGGAAGGAGAGCGACCGGTAGGCGTTCAGTCCGAAGATCACGTGTTCGTAGTCCACGTAGGCGAGTTGGGTCGCGTAGCAGCG
>JBEAPQ010000283.1:0-2640 GCA_041164325.1 Planctomycetota bacterium
TAACTGTCAGACAACTCTGACAATTTGTTTGTCCAAATAGGAAGTACTCCAACTTCCCGCTTCTTTTTCGCTGACCGCGTCATTAGGACCTTCGAAGTCATGCCCCCGTTGCAACTTGCGCGGGGGGCCACATGGCGCTCGGAGCTGGACGGGGGCTTCAGGATTGGGAAGCCAGGGAGATCAGGCGACTGGTTGGTGAGCAGCGACGACGACGGGGTTTGAGCCCCGAAGACACCGAGGACCTGCGGCAGGAGTGCCTGCTGCACTGGATCGAGGTCCGTGAGCGCGTGGCGCTCCACCCGGATGGAGCGGCGGCCGCCTACATGCGCCGCGTCATTCGAGGCCGCATCGTCGACCTCTTTCGGCGCGACAACGCCGTCAAGCGGGGCCGTGACTCGCCCACCCTGTCGCTCGATCAGGCTCCGCCCGACAGTGATGCGTCGGATGAGGATCACCCGTCATGGGTCGAGTTGATCCCGGATGAGTGCAGCGTCGACACGTCCGGGACGCCGCCACCGAACGACTTGCGCCTGGATGTGGCCCGCGCGCTGGGCGGTCTGACCGAGCGGCAACGCCGCCTGTGCGAGCCGCTGGGGCCGGAGGGCCTCACGGCCGCCGAGGCTGCCCGAGCCTTGGGGCTGGCCCGCAGCACGCTGTACCTGGAGCTCAACAAGCTGCGTCGGCACCTGGCCGAGTTCGGCCTGGATGACTACCTGAGGGGGTGACTCAGGCCTGGGGGCGCGAACCCGAATCGGACACTTTGAGTGCGGATTCCGTATGTCCATAGCAGGGCCCGATGGTCGGGCTCGAACTGGAAGGAGTCCATGATCAAGTTCACCATCACCAGCACCAAGGGCGGTGTGGGCAAGACGACGCTGAGCGCCAACCTCGGTGCGCTGCTTGCCGACCTGGGCCTGCGGGTGCTGCTCGTCGACGCCGACGTGCAGCCCTCGCTGTCGAAGTACTACCCGCTGGCCGCACCCCCGGTGGCCGGCCTGACGCGGGCCCTCGTCGGCGGCGAGGTCGTGCCCGAGTGCATCTCCCGCACGGCCGTCCAAGGCCTGGACATCGTCGTCTCCGACGATCCGCAGGGCCGACTGCCGTCCTGGCTGCTGCAGCGCATCGATCGGGGCTTTCGGCTGCGCTTTGCGCTGCAGTCGGCGGCCGTGCGCGAGCACTACGACTGCGTGCTGATCGACACGCAGGGCTCTCTCGGGCCTTTGCAGGATGCGGCGGTGCTGGCCGCCGACATCCTGGTGTCGCCCATCACCCCGGAAATCCTGTCGGCACGCGAGTTCCGCGACGGCACGATGGAGTTGCTGGACCGCCTGGATCCGGGAAGCGCGCTCGGCGCCATGGTCGGCGCAACGCTCGGGCCGTTGAAGGCGGTGATCTACCGCCAGGACCGCACGATCGATGCGCGCAGCATCGCCGCCGGCATCCGCGACGACTTCATTCGCTACCAGGGCCGGGTGAGTGTGCTGGACACCGTGGTGCCCTACGCCAAGGCCTACAAGGAGGCTGCCACGCTGCGGGTGCCGGTGCACCGGCATGAGCCTGTACGGGACGGCACGATGCCGAGCGCCAGTGTCGTGATGCACCGTCTGGCGTGGGAGCTGATTCCCAGCCTTCTCGGCCTGGAGTCCGATGGCCACGGGAGGCGGCCATGAGCGGCGCCCGTGATCCACGCACTGCAGGCAGCGCGGGCAGCGCCTACAGCACCGCCGCACCTTCGCTCGAGGAGCGCCGCCGTCTCGTCGCGCAGTCGCTCGATGTCGGCAACCCGAGCCGCCTGGGCCACTCCCTGCCCGAGCAGGCGGACCCCACGCGGGAGTGTCCGATCGAGGTGTCGGTCGACGACATCGTGCCCTACGGGCACAACCCGCGAAGGGTGTCCAACCCGAAGTTCGACGACATCAAGGAGTCGATCCGCACCGGCGGAATGCGCACGCCGCTGACGGTCACACGGGCACCGGGTGAGCGGCAGTTCGTGGTCGAGTCCGGCGGCAACACCCGGCTGCAGGCGCTGAAGGCGCTTTGGAGCGAGACCCGGGATCCGCGCTTCGGCCGCCTGACCGTGCTGTTCAGGCCCTGGCGCGGTCACAGCCAGGTGCTTGGTGCGCACCTGGTGGAGAACGAGCAGCGCGGCGAGATGAGCTTCTGGGACAAGGCCTGCGGCATCGCCGCGCTCAAGTCGCAGATCGAGGCCGAGCGGGGGGTGACGCTGACGCTGCGCACCCTGGAAGATGCCTTGCACGGAATCGGCCTGTCGGTGAACACCGCAACCCTGGGTCTGTACCTCTTCGCCACCGAGCGGTTGCGCACCCTTGGCGAAGCCTTCCCCGACCTGTCAGGTCTTGACGTCAAGACCATGCAACCGCGGCTGAACGCCATGCGGCGCGCGGTGATGGCGAGGGTCGACTGCGACGAGGACGAGGTTTGGCGCCGCGCGTTCGAGCCCGCCTTCGCCGAGGTTGTCGTGGCAGGAGCGGGAGCGGTGAAGACCCAAGGTCCGGCATCCGGGCCGCGGGTGCCAACCGTCATCGCCGCGTGCGAGGCGAAGGTGAGGTCCGTGTACGGCTTCGATCCCAGCGGGCGCATACCGGCATCGCTGCCGCGGGCCCGGGTTGACGAACCCAG
>JBEAPQ010000284.1:0-6525 GCA_041164325.1 Planctomycetota bacterium
TCGACTTCAACCTCGACGTCGAGCAGATGTATTGGGCGCCGTTCACGAACGGCGTGATCACCTACGACGAGTTCGACCGGGTGAGTCTGTTCCTCGGTCACTCCGAGTTCCGTCCCGAGCCGTGCATCGGTGCGTTCAGCTCCCAGCCGGAACTGGCGGATTCGGGTCTTCGCAACAACTTCGCGGACAACTACGCGCACAACAAGGCGATCGGCACGGGCGCGAAGACGGACAACCCTGCCCCGCACCCGGCCTACGTCGACGAGCGGCTGGTCATCGATGCGGCTCTGGCGTTCACCGAGCCGAACGGCGTCAACCGTTTCCTGCCGCTGCCCGAGTTCCAGCGCCCGTACTTCGTGTGGCGTGACGAGACCGTGAACATCCAGGGCGGCAACTCCCTGCGTGGATCGGACGCGGTCAACGCGAACCGCAACATGACGCCCTACATCCCGTCCCCGTGGCTCGGTGGCGCAGGGCGCTACGTGACCCCGGACGGCGACGATCTGCGGTTCAACGTCGGCAAGCTCTACAACGTCCAGAACTACCAGTTCGCGGCGCCGTCGAGCCTCGACGCCTTCACCGGCGGCCTGTTGCCGACGATCGGTCTGCCGCTGCTGGCCGACTTCTGGACCTACTGCGACGATCCTGACCTTCCGGTCGGCAACGGCTTCGTGGCGACGGGCTTCAACGGATGGCAGATCGCGCTGACCGTGCAGTCCTCCCCGCAGCCGAACTTCCGGGCCTACTCGGGCGGGTTCGCGGGCACGGGGACCCGTTCCCCGGTCTGCGTCTCGCCGAGCGATACCGCGTGGGTCCAGGCGTCCGGTGGCTACACGCCGACCGGTGGCCGGACCACGGCGCTCGACAACTCGATGTATTGGGTCATGGCCGACTTCGTGAAGCGGCAGACCGTCGTGACTTCGGGCTTCGTCGATGCGCTGAACCCACACCGCATGCCGTCGCGCGTGCCCGCGAACCCCGCGAACCCGGATCCGGCCAACCCGCTGTTCAGCGACCCGCGCCTCGGACCGTTCTTCGCGGACGGGAACGGCAACTCGCAGCTGCCGCCGGACCTCCTCCCCAACTTCGACTGGACGGCCGAGCCGCCCCTGACGGAGCTGCCGGGCGGAACCGCGATCATCCCCGAGTTCCGGGCGGCGACCGAGCTGGACCCGGCTCCCTGGCCGTTCGCGACGTTCTCGGGCCAGCTCCGCTGGCCGGCCAACGGCGTGCCGCAGCCGGACGCGCAGAACTTCCCGCTGGACCCGCTGAAGGCGGGGGATGCGGGCATTCGGAAGTACGACAACCGCACCGTGAACGGCCAGCGCCGCGAGTGGTGGGCGCACTTCTACAACCGGAGTGTGAGCGAGTACACGCGGAACATCACGGACCTCGCCCGCGACGCGTGGACGAGCCAGTACTCCGGTCCCAACGAGAACTTCAACGCGCGCGACGTCCGCTACTTCAACTGGCGCTTCATCATGCGCAACAACGTCGACGCCAGCCCCCCGATCTCGCCGAAGCTGGACTCGTTCGCCGTCACCTACCGCTACGAGAGGGTTCGCTGATGCCGACCCCTCGGACCACTGATCGCAGGAACCCTGATCGCAGGATGTCTGCTCGCACTCTCTTCGAGCCGGCGGCGCAGCCGGTAAACACTGGGCACTCGATGACTCCCTCGATGACCAACTCGACGAACCTCGCGGCACAGAACCGCCGCCTCCCGTGGCTGCCCTGCAGCGCCCTCGCGGTCCTGTTTGCGGCTTGCTCTGGCGGTGGAGACAGTGACTCGGTCAAGGGCACGAGCGGGGACTTCCTCGTCCTCCGCACGACGCCGCCGGACAACGGCAAGCTCTTCCTGAACGAGCCGATCCGCATCGATTTCTCGAACAAGGTCGATCTGCGCTCGGCGGACCTGAACACGATCTCGTTCCAGGTGTTCGACCTGAACGGGAACGCGCTCAACGAACGGCCGGCGGGTTCCTTCTCGCTCGGCACGTCCGCAGGCGATGAATCGCCGGGTCGCCAGCTGGTGTTCACCCCGCGGTTCCCGACGAACAACAGCTACACCGACGGTGGCTTCAAGCCGGGTCGGGTCTACATCACCCAACTCGTGGGCGGTGACCGCCGCAACGAAACCACGCTGCTCGACCAGCAGGGCCGGGGCCTGGCCCAGCCCGTGTCGTTCCGCTTCCAGACGGCAGACGGCACCACCCCGTCACAGCTGTTCAGCGACACCAAGGCCGGTGGCCCGCGCCGCATCGACTTCACGGTTCGGCCGATGGTCGGCAACGTGGTGCCGCTCAACAGGTTCAGCACCGACCCGGTCGAGATCGAGCTGGCGTTCGATCAGCCGCTCAACCCGGCCGACACGAACGTGCCGGTGACGGTGAGCGCCGACCCGCTGAGCCGCGACATCTCGAACCGTGGCCGCATCTTCCTCGAGTACGACGACCAGACGACCCAGGGCATCTGGATCCCGGCGACCGTCGACCTCGAGGTCAACGCACGCGAAGGGTCGAAGGTCGTCCTCCGGCCGATCGGCATCCTGCCGAACAACGCCGACGTCCGCGTGATCGTCGAGAACACGGTCGAGGACATGTCGGGTGAGTCCAACGTCACCGACGCGGCCTACGACCGCATCTTCGCGACCTTCCGCACCACCGACTCGTTCACGCCCCAGTACGACGCGCTCGTCGAGAACTTCAACCAGACCTCGACGATCAACGAAGATGCGGCGTTCCTCGAGCCGCAGGCGGTGCGCCGGAACGGCAAGATCACGGCCAGCTTCAACTTCGATGGCGGTGAGACCCGCCTGAGCTACCGTCCGACCCAGCGTGAGGTCATCCTCGATACCGACTTCACGCAGATCACGCCGGAGAACAGCCAGCCGATCAACGTGTCGGGCGGCGTGTTCAGCTTCTCCCGCGTCGAGATTCCGGAAGGCGTCATCGTCCGCGGTGCGGGCACGAACCCGATGGTGTGGCTGTGCACCGGCGACTTCATCGTCGATGGCACGCTCACGGTGGACGGCGGCGACGGCCAGCGCGTCGACTCGCTCAACTCGGCCAACGCCCCGACGCCGGGCGGGATCGGGGTGTGTGGCGGTGGCAACGGCGGCCGCGGCAGCCCGAACTCCACCGACCGCAGTCCGACGGGCCAGCCGGGTTTCGGACCTGGCCAGCGTCCGGGTCTGGGTGGCGAGCCGGGCCGCCTGAGCTGCGTTGCGTCCTGCAACCGTGGCTCGGCTGGCGGTGGCGGCAGCTTCGTGACGCAGGGCGACCCCTACTACCCGCTGACCCGTACCGGGGTCACCGACTGGCCGCAGGTCGACGGTGAGGGTGGTCAGGGCTGTCTCAACCGTTCGCTGCCAGGCGGCGCGCCGGGTGGTCGTCCGTTCTTCGATTCCCGGACCGACAACGACTTCTGGGGTCAGGGTGTCAACGTGTTCCGCGGTGTCCGCATCACCGGCGAACTGCTGGCGCCGATCGGCGGCGCTGGTGGCGGTGGTGGTGGCGACCGTGGTCCTCGCTGCAACACCGGCGACCCGGGCTTCATCAACGACAACAAGGGCGGCGGTGGCGGCGGCGGCGCTGGCATCCTGATCGTCCAGGCCCTCGGCCAGATCAAGATCGGTCGCCGTGGCCTCATCTCCGCCAACGGTGGACAGGGCGGTGGTGGTGAGCAGGCCGGCGGCAACAACGAAGGTGGCGGCGGTGGCGGCGCCTCCGGCGGCATGATCGTCCTGATGACGGGCCAGGGCCTCGAGATCGAGGTCCACGGCAACGAGAACGCCACCCCGACGCCGCGCTCGACCTACGGCGAGGGCGACTTCGAGTTCGCGATCTCGGCGGACGGCGGAATCGGCACGCAGGGCCGCTTCGGTGGTCTCGAGATCCTCAACAAGTATCCCTTCGGCTCCCAGTCCACCTGGAACCAGAAGCCGACGGGTGCCCTCGGCGGTCTCGGTCTCGTGCAGATCCTGGTCCCGCCGGGCGACGACCAGAGCGACAACACCGGCAACCGCCTCGACGACCGCATCCGGTTCGTCTTCCGCGACAACAACGGCACGCTCCAGACGGTGAGCCCGGACCGGAAGCGCCGCCTGCTCGGTTGGCGTGGCTGGCCGGATGATGTGCTCGGTTTCCGTGTCGATGACAACGGCAACCAGGTCCAGCTCCAGATCGTCCAGAGCGGCAACTACGTCAACAACCCGTCCGGTGAGGGCGACATCCGCCCGAGCCCGATCCTGCTCCCGTCGCCCTTCGGCGCCGTCTCGCGCGCGCAGTCCAGCTGGATCGACCTCGGTTCCGCAGTCCGCGAGCGTCGAGACCAGACCCCGCTGCGGGACGATCCACGCACGGTGGTTGCGCTGCCGGGCCAGGAGCCGCGCCCGGACTTCTCCGACTTCGACGCCCCGTCGACGCCGGGTGACGACCAGTTCGGCTTCAAGGGCACGGCCCGCAACGCCGACTACCAGGGCTACATCCAGTACGACCAGAACGGCTCCCAGGTCATCCCGGAAGTCCAGTTCCCTGGTGGCAACAGCTTCGAAGTCGAGCAGGTCGTCGCGGACGACTACGACGGGATGCCAGCCCACCGTGTCGAGCTGAGCGGTGGCCGCGGCTTCGCTGCGGAAGACAATCGCTACGCGAACTACCGCTGGGCCACGACCGACGCGTCGGGCAACGGCATCGACTTCCGCATCCTCGGTCACGAGGTCCGCGAGGGTCGCACGTTCGTCTACCTGGACCCCGAGCAGGCCTACCCCTCGAACAACGCTTCGGGCCGCGTCCTCGCGAAGTTCTTCGCGGTGACCACCGAGAACTCGCCGGGCCTGGGCTCGACCTACCTGGTCGACCCGAACGACCCGTCGACCCGTGCGCCGGTCGCGAACGTCCGCATCGGCTTCGCGTTCCACACCGACCCGTCGGAGGGCGCAGGCCCGAACCGCTGGCCGAACGCCACGAACCCGGCGGAAGCCCAGTTCGAGTACGACCTGTTCAACCCGGCCTTCCAGACCTGGCTCCAGACGCGTCGTCCGCAGTTCGTCCAGTGGGACGTGGTCTTCAACTCCCGGTTCAGCCCGCTGCCGGGCAACGACAGCGGCCAGCCGCTGACCTCCGAAGTCCCGCTCCCCGAGCTGGACTACGTGGTCCTGCCGTACCGGTTCTGATCCGAACCCGTCTTCGATCCGCGGCTTCCTTACCCAACTCCCCATGATCGAACGATTCACGGTGCACACCGGGGCCCGCTGCACGGCAGCGGTGCTCGCCTCGATCCTCTTCGCTGGCTGCGATGGCAGCTCCTCGTCGAAGTCCACCGGCGGTCAGCCGACCGCCGGTGCCAGCCTGGTCCGCAGTGAGTACGGCCGTCTGGTCGACGTCTACGCCTACCGTCGCATCGACGACGCGCAGGCGGACCGTCGCCTCACGACGAACCGCGAGCCCGTGTTGATCGCGCGGAACGTCGTGATCGACCCGGACATCGAGACCGAAGCCCTCTTCGACTCGGTGGGGGAGACGCGACCGACGGCGAACTATCGCTTCCTCCCGTTCGACATCGCGGTCGGCCACGAGGAACTGCTGATCCTGTGGGACGACGAGACCGAGGCGGAGCGCTTCCAGAGCGCCTACGACCTCGCCGTCTCGCGCCTCGTGGAGCTGAGCCCGGCCTACCGGGACCAGAACACGGTCCTGTCGCCGATCCCGATCGTGCCGCGGAATGCAGCGATCAAGCTGACCTTCGATGGCGACCTCGGTGTGGGGACTTCGTTCTTCGCGGTCAACCCGTCGGTCATCCAGGTCCTCGAGATCCGCGACGACCCGAGCATCGTCAGCCCGAGCCGCGCGTTCTCGCCGGCCGACGTCCGCATCCTGTGCGACGGCGGCCCGGTGGTCGTGATCGACACGTCGATCGTCGGCGGGGAGTCCTCGGGCGGTCGCGCGTCGCCGGGCCTCGAGCCGAGCGCGGACCGGCAGAACGCCAACTACCGCATCGCCATCCCGACGTCGGGTATCGCGTCGCGCCAGCTCAGCGTTTCGCCCGACTCCGATCCGAACCTCAACGGCATCGATGCGCGCGGTGATGCCGCGGTGATCCGCGACTTCCGTTCGGGCAACACCCAGGACGGCCGCGTCGGCGCGCTGACGGACTTCGACCCGCCGATGATCCTGACGCAGCGGCGGATGGGCATCCTCGGTGTCGACATCGCCAACCGCACGGTCACGGTCGCCAAGCGGGGTGCTGATCTCGCGATCCGCGGGCGCCTTCCGTTCGTGGACGGTGTCATCGACGCCGAGACGAGCCTGCCTCGTGGCCCGCGCGGAGTCCCGACGGTGGACGCCAACGGAGCTCCGTTGCCGCTCCCGACCGGGGACTTCCTGGTCCAGCTGGTGGAGTCGCCGACGACGGGCGAGGTCGTCGAGATCCGCTCGGAAGTCATCCAGGTCCTCGAAGTCGGCACCGTCGCCGGTGACGGAAACTTCGCGGGTCCCGGCCTGACGGCGACCGGAAGCGACGGCG
>JBEAPQ010000285.1:0-3368 GCA_041164325.1 Planctomycetota bacterium
ACGAGGCGCTCGACGCCGTCCACGAGGTCGTGCGTCGGCGCCCGGAACACGCCGAGGCGCACATCGAGCTGGCGCGCCTGTTCTTCGAACGCGGCAACGCCAAGCGTGGCCTGGAGTGTGCGGAAGAGGCGATCGAACGAGGTGCCAGCGGCGGTGCGGCCGAGGACCTGCGGGCCCGCTGTCTGATGGCGCTCGGGAGATCGGCCGAGGTCTCGGCGGATCGGCTGCGTCGCCTGCGCGTCCTGCGGTGATCCACCGCGCAGCGTGCTCACGGACACCCTGGCCGCGCATCCCGGATCGGGCCCGGAGGACTGCCCGGATCCAGGTTCGCCCGTAGGATGGCGGCCGGCTCACGCCGGGCCCCCACGCCATGCTGGAGAACCTGACCCGCTGGAGCCTCGCGCTCGCTCTCGCCTCGACGGGACCACTCGTGGCCCAGCTGCCGACGGGCCTTGCAGCCAGCATGAGTGCCGCGGTCGGCGTCCGGGCCTTCGAGATCCAGGACCTCGCGCTCCCGGCTGGCTTGCCCGAGGCCTTCACCGTCGACGTGCGCTTCGAAGGCGTGGACTACCCGCTCGTGCTCCGGCGCGGCAGCACGGCCCGCGCCGACGGTTTCGAGATCCTCGAGATCGGTGCCGATGGCGTGAGGCGTCCGCTGCCGGTCCCACCTCCCGCGCGGACCTACCGGGGCGTTGCGGCCGGCCACGTGGGAATCCAGGTGGCGGCGTCCCTCGAGTGGGGCGGTCTCTACGTGACGATGCTCGGTCCGGACGGCGTGTTCTGCCACGTCCAGCCCGCGGCTGACCTGGTGCCGGGGCTGGCGCCGACTCTCCACGTTGCGCACAGACCCGCACCTCTGCCAGCGGGAAGCTGCGGCGTCCAGCATGCCGGTGTCCATCCGGAGCCGGCTTCAGGTTTCCACACGACGCAGCACAGCGACGTCCTGCTGGCGGAGATCGCGTTCGACTGCGACCACGAGTTCTACCAGTTCAAGGGGAGGTCGATCCCGGCCGTCGTGGCCGACGTCGAGCGGACGCTGGATGCGGCCAACGTCGTCTTCGAGCGCGACGTCGACCTCGCACACGTCATCACGACGGTGATCGTGCGGACGTCCGAGCCGGATCCCTACTCGGGCAACGATGCCGGGACGATCCTCGGCACGCAGTTCCGCGGTGAGTGGAACAGCAATCAGGCTGGCGTGCGTCGCGACGTCGCGCACTTCGTGACGTCGCGCTCGATGGGCAACATCCTCGGGCTCGCCTACGTCGGCGTCGTCTGCAACACGAGCACGGCGTACGGCCTGTCGCGGTTCGGCAGTTCGTTCGGGCAGAACGCCGACGTGCTGACACACGAGCTCGGCCACAACTGGAACTGCCCGCACTGTCTCGACACGTGCGACGTCATGTGCGGGTGCGGCACCGCCGGGGGTTTCGGTCCGAACGACCAGGCCCAGATCCGTGCGTTCGTCGCGTCGAGGAACTGTCTGGAGCGCCGCGACCGGGGGCTGGTCGCCCACTGGAAGCTCGACGAGACCGGCGGCACGACGGTCGCCGACAGCGGCCCCCACGCACTCGGTGGAAGCACGGTCGGGGCGACGCTCGGTCAGCCCGGCGCCATGCCCCAGAGCGGTGCGGCGGCTGCGTTCGACGGGGTCGACGACACGATTCGCATTCCCACGGGCCCAGGTCTCGAGGGCCTTGTCGGCGGCTACTCGGTGGCCTGCTGGGTCCGCCCGTCCCAGAGCGGTCCCGGCGGCGCCCGCTTCTTCTCCAACGGGCAGAGCTGGTGGTTCGGAACGTGGTTCCGGCAGCTCACCCTGACCAACGGCACGAGCGGGAGCTACCGATCCTCCGCGGTCGTGCCGGTCGGCACGTGGAGCCACGTGGCGGTCACCAACGACGCGAGCACGGGCACGACGACGTTCTACCTCGACGGCCAGCGCGTCGATGCGCTCGGCGGCTGGCGCCCGCCCGCCGCGACGGGTCCGGAGTGGCACATCGGTTCGCGCGGAGGCAGCAGCGAGTGGTTTCCAGGCGACCTCGATGATGTGCAGGTCTACGACTCGGTGCTGAGCGACAGCGCCGTCGCATGGCTCTACGCCAACCCCGGCGAGCCGCGCTGCGCGGCGGGGTCCGAGGTCTACGGGGTGGGGGTGGCTGGCAGCGCCTCGATGCCGACGATCGCCCTCGACGGCACGCCGCGCGTCGGGCAGACCGTCGATGTCGTCTACCAGAGTGGCGGGAGCTGGTTCCACCAGGGCGTCGGGATCATCGGGCTCGGCGCGTCGGCCGTTCCGATGTTCGGAGGGACGATCCTGGTCGATCTGCAGTCGGCCTACACGTTCGCGCAGACCGCGATTCCATGGGCGACACAGCGCGTGCCGATCCCGCTGCCGAACGATCCGGCGGTCGCCTGCGCACGTCTCTACGTGCAGTTCGTGCACGTCGATCCGGGTGCGGTCCAGGGTGTCGCGATGACTCCTGGCCTCCGCATCACGATCGGCGAGTAGCGGCGCGCTTCCGGTCAGCGACCGGGCGTCGACAGACCGGCGTCCACGTCGGCACGCAGCGGGACCTGTGGGATCACGTCGTCGAAGCCCTCTTCGTCGAGCCACGCGTAGATCGCCGCCATCGGTGTGCACAGCCCCATGTGGGGGACGACGACCGGGTTGCCGCGGCCGTGCGTGTAGATCTTCGAGAACACGCCCATCAGGCGCCGCTCCTCGGCCAGGAAGATCCCGCCGCCCGAGTTCCCGTAGTAGGTCGGCGCCGAGATCATCCAGTAGTTCGTGCCCTGGATGAGGTTGTCGATGCTGCTGACCTTGCCCTCGGTCGGGATCGGGTCGTTGCCGAGCGGACAGCCGATTGCGTAGACCTCGTCCCACACGCGGACCGACCCACTCGCTTCGCGCGGCAGCACGCTGGCGACGTGGTCGAAGGTCTGGTCGGTGTCGAGGTCGAGGAGCGCCACGTCCAGCGCGCGCTGGCTCGACAGGAGCCGCGCCCGGACTTCGACGCGGCCGTCGGCGGTGTACACCGTCACGGGAATGCCGTCCGTCCGGGCGTGCGGAGTGTCGTTGAGGATGTTGCGGACCACGTGGTAGGCGGTCAGCACGAAGTTGCGGGCCGCGCCGGTCTGCGGGTCGCGGTCCGAGCGGACGAGCGTGCCGGAACCGACGGTCTCCTGGCCGTTCAGCTGCACGGTGGGGGCGAGCAGCGCACGCGTCAGGGACGTCGCGTCCGGCTGGACGCGCCCGGCGAGCCGCGCGAGCTCCGCCTGCGTGTGCTCGTGGGCGCGCCGCACGCGGACGTCGCGGCGCGCCCGGTCGTCGCGGTAGCTGTCGACGAGCTTCTGGGTCAGCCCGACCT
>JBEAPQ010000286.1:0-7496 GCA_041164325.1 Planctomycetota bacterium
CGTCTGCCTCGCCGCCGCGGCCGACGAAGACGAAGGTCAGCGCGTCGAGCGGCGCACCCAGCACGACATGACCTGCACCCGCGCCGATCGCGACCGGCGCGTAGAGCAGGTCCTGTTCGTCCGCGCCGAGCGCATCGCCAGCCGCGACGGTCAGCACCTTCAGGACCGGGAAGGTCACCAGCGCACCGACACCCCCGATTGCGCCACCCAGATAGGCACCCACACGCGCGACGCCCTGCACCCAGGCGGGACGACCGAGCGCCGGGGACGGCGCATGATCCTCGAGCCGGGCGAGAGCCTCGGGGAGGGAGCAGGAGCAGGCGAGGGCTGCGAGGGTGAGGGCGCAGGTGCGGCGGAAGATCGACATGGAGGGCGGAGGATATCGCCGTCCGAGCACGGCGTCGCCGGAGCCTGGCTCCGGCCCCACCGGACCCGCCCACGAGCCTCTGGAGAAGGAAGCGAGGATGGCTACGGTTCCTCCCCCTCGATCTCCGATCGAAGGAGGCGGGACCAGTGCGCGATCGTGCGCCTCACGCCCCAACAGACCCACGCGCCATGAAGATCGCAGTCATCGGAACCGGATACGTCGGCCTCGTCGTCGGCACCTGCTTCGCCGAGACCGGCAACCGCGTCACCTGCGTCGACGTCGACGAGGAGAAGATCCGTCGACTCCGCAACGGTGAGGTCCCCATCTACGAGCCAGGCCTCGAAGAGCTGATCTCCCGCAACGTCGAGGAAGGCCGCCTGCGTTTCAGCACCGAGGTCGCCGAGTCGGTGAAGGACGCCAAGGTGTGCTTCATCGCCGTCGGCACGCCTCCGGACGAGGACGGCAGCGCGGACCTCCGCTACGTGCTCGCGGTCGCCCGGTCGATCGGCGAGAACCTGAACGGCTACAAGGTGGTCGTCACCAAGAGCACGGTGCCGGTCGGGACCAACAAGAAGGTCCACGACGCGATCGTCGCCGTCGCCGGTGCGGATGCCCCGTTCGACGTCGTCAGCAACCCCGAGTTCCTCAAGGAAGGCGCGGCGATCGAGGACTTCATGAAGCCGGACCGCGTCGTGATCGGCACCAACAGCGAGCGTGCCCGCGAGGTGATGACGGACCTCTACGCGCCGTTCGTGCGCTCGGGCAAGCCGATCCTGGCCATGGATCCCGCCTCGGCCGAGATGACCAAGTACGCGGCCAACTCGATGCTCGCGACCCGCATCTCGTTCATGAACGAGATGGCGCGGATCTGCGAACTGGTCGGCGCCGACATCAACCACGTCCGCAAGGGCATCGGCACGGACGCCCGCATCGGCTTCCCGTTCCTCTACGCCGGAGCCGGCTATGGCGGCTCGTGCTTCCCGAAGGACGTCCGCGCCCTCGTCCGCACCGCGGTCGAGCACGGCTACGAGCCGCAGATCATCAACGCGGTGGAAGCCGTCAACGGCCAGCAGAAGCACATCCTGTTCGAGAAGGTCCAGCGCCACTTCGGCGGCGACCTGAAGGGCAAGCACTTCGCGCTTTGGGGTCTCGCCTTCAAGCCGAAGACCGACGACATGCGCGAGGCACCGGCCCTCGTCCTGATCGAGGCCCTGCTCGCCGCAGGAGCAACCGTCACTGCGTTCGACCCCGAGGCCATGCACGAGACGCAGCGCCGCATCGGAGACTCGATCCAGTACGCGGACAACGCGATCGGCGCTCTGAAGGACGCCGACGCGCTGGTCCTCGTCACCGAGTGGAGCGAGTTCCGCCACGTCGACCCGGACGAGATCAAGGCACACCTGAAGGAGCCGGTCGTCATCGACGGCCGCAACATCTTCGACGCGGCGCGCCTCCGCGACGCAGGCTTCACCTACTACGGCATCGGCATCCTCTGATCGACCGGGAGCCACGGCCGGCGGGTGGCACCGCACGGCCCAGCGCGCGGCGGACGGCACGTCCGCCGCGTTGCGTTACCGACGGCGGTCAGCGCTGCTTGCCGAGCACGGCCTCGACGTCCATCGCATCACGCGCCGTGCCCTGGGCACGGTCCCGCGCACGCTGCAGCTGGCGGCGCGCGCCGAGCTCCTCGAGGATCTTGCGCATGCGCGCCGAGTCCTCACCGCCCGCCTCGATCACCGGCGCGGCCGCCGTCGCGGCGCGTTCGAGGGCGGCCGCCGCACCCGCCAGATCACCCCGACGGACCAGGGCCTTGGCAAGTTCGTCGCAGGCCTCGACCGTGCGGCGCGGGCCGGTGGCCGCATCGACCGCCGCCCGGAACGCGGCCATCGCGGCGTCGACCTCACCCTGTGACTCGAGCACCTTGGCAACCCAGACGCGCGCCTCGTGGGCCCGCACGTTGTCCGGCTCCACCTTGGCAGCGCGGCGGTAGTCCGCAAGGGCTTCGTCGAACCGCTCCAAGCGACGCAGCACGCCTGCACGCTCGAATGCAGCGCGCTGCTCGAAGCGCCCCGGTGCGCCGCTCAACACCTGCCCGTAGGCCCGCGCCGCAGCCTCGAACTCGCCCGCGCGACGCCAGCACTCGCCGGCCTCGAAGCCCGCGCGCACCGCGACGAGCGGCTCGCCGGCGAAGGCCGTCGCCACGCCTGCGTAGGCTTCTGCCGCCCGGCGCATTCCATCGAGGCGCTCCGGGCCCTTCACACCCTTGAGCGCCTCGACCAACCCCGCCGCGCGCGCGAGCTCGGCCTTCGCTTCCGCACTCTCGGCGGGCGGCTTGGCGTCCTGTGCAGCCGCGGTTCCCACTCCCATCCCGACGCTGCCCGCGACGTAGAGCAGGCCGGTCAGGATCCAACTCATCCCGTGCGTTCGTCTCTGCATGTTCGCTCCTCAGTCTTCCAGTCGTTCCCTCGAGTCATGGCGACGGGACCACCCCGGCGCCTGGTCCCGGTCCGCGCACACGGCACGTTCCAGGTAGGTCCGTTCCACGCGCTTGCGACTGCGGTGCAAGCGCGCCTTGACGCCGACCGCGCCGAGCTCGGACACCGCCGCGAGCTCCCGGCACGTCTGGCCCTCACAGTGGGCGCGCAGGAGCTGCTCGTTGATGGGACCGAGCCCCGCCAGGACCTCGTCGAGCTGCTCGGTCAGCCACTCGTAGTCGAGCCACCGTCCGTGCGCGGCGAACGCCTTGCGCGACAGGGTCGATGCGTCCTCGCCACGTCGGTCGTGCACCGCGCGCGCTGCATCGAGCCTCGTCATCCGCTGCCGAAGCCGCCCTTCGCGAATCAGCATGTGGTAGCGCAGACGCCGCGCGATCGTCCGCGCGAAGCCGGGGGCCGCGCGCGGCTCCCGGAGGCTCGCGGCGCGGCGCCACGTCTCGATCAGCGCCTCCTGCGCGAGGTCGTCCGCGTGCTCGCGTGTCAGCGCGTCCGGGAAACGCCCGAGGAAGCGCTGCACGGACTCGAGCACACCTTCGTAGTCGACCTCTTCCTGCGCCATTCCCACCTCCCGGGGCAGCCCATCCGGCTCCCGACACCCAGGAGGGAACGGCCCCGCGCGAAGTGGTCATGACCGGCTTCCATTCCGGCGCAGCGCCCTCGATGCTCGCCCTCGATGGACGCCTCCGAGACGGTTCTGCACGTCGCCGCCGCGATCCGGGACGCTGTGGGAACGGCAGCACGTCCGGGCGCGGTGGCCGTGCGCGGCGACCACATCCTCGCGTCGGGCGACCTGGACCACGTCCACGCCGTCCTCGAGCGGGCGCCCGATCGGATCGTCGATCATGGTGACCGGCTGCTGCTGCCCGCGTTCGTCAACGCGCACGCACACCTGGACCTCACGTCCATCGGTCCGCGGCCGTTCGAGGGCACGTTCCTCGACTGGGTCGGGGTCGTCATGCGCGAGCGCCCGACGTCCGACGACGCGATCGGCACCGCGGTCGAATCCGGACTCCGGATGTCGCGCGACGCCGGCGTCGGCTGGATCGGGGACATCGCCGGTTCGGAGAGGGCCGTGCTGGCACGCGCGTGCGCCCCGCAGGACATCCACGTGCCGGGCACCTCCTGGCTCGAGGTCTTCGGGATCGGTTCTCGCACGACCGCAGGCATCGAACGGGCCGCGAGCCGACTGGTCGGTCTGCGCGCGGCGTGTGCCGACGTGC
Source organism: Planctomycetota bacterium (assembly GCA_041164325.1). Taxonomy (GTDB): domain Bacteria; phylum Planctomycetota; class UBA1135; order UBA1135; family UBA2386; genus JAQCBR01. The sequence goes on from JBEAPQ010000286.1 coordinate 4,083, forward strand.
ACGACGTCCGGGTCGACCTGCAGCCGCACGCTCCCTACTCGGCGGATCGCGCTCTCTACGAAGCCGCCGCAGCGCTCGGGTCGCCGGCCACACACCTCGCCGAGACGTTGGCGGAGCTCGAGTTCGTCGCGCACGCACGTGGCCCTTTCCGCGATCTCCTGACGCGACTCTTCGGCGACGACCCGGCGCTGCGCGGCCATGCGGAATCCCCGGTCCGCGCGTTCGCTCCGGTCCTGGGCCACGCCCGCTGGGTTCTTGCCCACTGCAACTACGTCGACGACCAGGATCTGCAGATCCTCGCGGCGTGCCCGGACGTCACGGTCGCCTACTGCCCGATCGCGTCCGAGTACTTCGGGCACGAGGGGCATCGCTACCGCGAGATGCTCGCCCGCGGGATCCGCGTCGCACTCGGCACCGACTCGATCCTCTGCCAGCCGGAGCACGAGCCGATGCCGCTCGGCATCCTGCCGGCCTGCCGCAGGCTCTGGTCCCGGGACCGCACGGACCCGGCCACGCTACTCGCCATGGCCACCGTGCACGGAGCCCGAGCGCTCGGCCTCGACGACGGTGCAGCCACCCTCGCCCCCGGAGCTCCGGCTCGCTTCACCACGGTCGCGATCGATCCGTCGGAGCCGACCGACGCCTGGGTGCAGTGCCTCGACGCGTGATGTCGGCACGCGATCGGCCGCGGACGGGCTGAGGGGCCAAGCCACTCGGCCTGCCGCCCCTGGATCGACGCGGCTCTTGCGGCGTGACGAAAAGCGGGCCGACATCGCCCCAAGACTCCGGCGGCATCGGACGGTCCGATTCCGTATCCTGCGCCCGGGCTGCCGCAACGACACCCCGCCTTCGCTCCGATGCGTCCCACTCTCTCTCGCTGGCTCGGCTCCTGGACCGCCTTTCTGGGCGCCGCCGTCTCGTCCCTTCCGGCCCAGTCGGTCCCGTTCGCCCACCCGGACGGCACCCCGCACAGCTACCAGGTCGTGATCTACCCGTCGCCGGGCGTGACCTGGGACGAAGCGAACCGACAGGCCGCTCGACTCGGTGGGTATCTCGCGACGATCACCTCGCCCGAGGAGAACGCGTTCGTGTTCTCGCTGATCGATCGGCCCGACGCCTGGAAGTTCGACGTGTTCTCGGGGCGCAACGACGGCCCGTGGATCGGAGGGATCCAGCCGGCGTCGGAATTCGACCCGCGCGCCCGCTGGAGCTGGTCCGAACTCGAGGAGTTCAACTACACCGCGTGGAGCCCGACCCAGCCGGACGATGACGGCGGCTGGGGCGCGAACCGGATGCACTACGGCGGGTTCTTCGGCGGGCGCATCCCGACCTGGGGCGATCACGCTTCCGGCTTCCGGCTTCCGGCCTTCGTCGTCGAATACTCCGGTCCGACGACCGCGCGCACCGTCGGTGCACTCCAGCGCTCCGAGGGTGCGACCGACGGCTACATGCTGTTCAACGCGCTCTTCGACACGCGGACCTGGCTCGTCGACACCCGTGGCCGCGTCATCCGCGAATGGCTGAGCACGATGCGCCCCGGGACCGGCGTCCAGCTGCGCGCGAACGGCAACTTGCTCCGGGCCGGGTCCTCGGGCCGCGCGTTCTTCCCGTTCGCTGGGGTCGGTGGCACCGTCGAGGAGTTCGACTGGGACGGCAACATCGTCTGGACCTACCAGCTCGCCAACCAGCAGCAGACCCTCCACCACGACATCGAGGAGCTGCCGAACGGCAACGTGCTGATGATCGCCTGGGAGCGCATCAGCGCCGCAGACGCCATCGCCGCCGGGCGCGACCCGAACCTGCTGCCCGAGAACGAACTCTGGCCCGACAAGATCATCGAGGTCGACCGCAGCGGGCAGATCGTCTGGGAGTGGCGCGCGTGGAACCACGTCGTGCAGGACTTCGACCCGACGAAGCCGAACTACGGTCGCCCGGTCGACTATCCGGGCCGCATCGACCTCAACCACGTGATCAACAACGGCGAGGCCGACTGGCACCACTCGAACGGGCTCGACTACAACGCGCAGCTCGACCAGATCATGATCAGCGTCCGCTCCTACGACGAGCTGTGGATCATCGACCACAGCACGACGACGCAGGAAGCCGCGACGTCGAGCGGCGGACGCAGCGGGCGAGGAGGAGAGCTGCTCTACCGTTGGGGCAACCCCGAGGCCTACGGCGCGGGAGGCCCGGCGGACCGACGCCTCTACCGCCAGCACGACGCGCAGTGGATCAAGCCCGGCCTTCCGGGCGAGGGCCACATCCTGATCTTCAACAACGGTGAGAGCCGGCCCGGCGGGCACGCGTCGTCGGTCGACGAGATCATTGCCCCGACGCCCGACGCCCAGGGCAACTACCCACGCCAAGGCCTCGCGTACGGACCGACGGACGCGTTCTGGACCTACATGGCGGACCCGCCGACGTCGCTGTTCTCGACGTTCGTCAGCGGGGCCCAGCGCCTGCCGAACGGCAACACGATGATCTGCGCTGGATGGGTCGGCGCGAGCTTCGAGGTCACGCCGGAAGGCGACATGGTCTTCCAGTACCGCGTCCCGCTCGACAACGGGCGGATCGTCCAACAGGGCGAGCTGCCGGCGTTCAACCAGATGTTCCGCAGCCCGTTCTACCTGCCGGAGTTCCCGGGGTTCGCAGGCCGCGATCTGACGCCGGGAGAGACGGTCGAGGGAGCATCCCTCGGCCTCCTCGCCGACGGGTCGAGTGCGCCAACCCTCGCGCGTGCTGGTGACACGGTCGACCTGTCGCTGCGCGCACGCACGACGGACGCGGGCAAGTACTTCATCGTCCTGACGTCCGCCACGATCGGGCTGCTGAAGATCGACGAGCGCTTCGTGCGCCTCGGGACCGATGCCCTGCTGATGACCTCGCTGACCGGCACCGCTCCCGCGATGTTCCAGGGCTACTCCGGCTTCCTGGATGCGAACGGACAGGCATCCGCGGCGCTGGCGATCCCCCCGATCCCGGGGCTCCAGGGGCTGGTGTTCGAGACCGCCTTCGCGGTGGCCGATCCCCAGGCGCGGAGCGGCGTCGGATTCATCTCCAACACCGTCCCGGTCCGCGTCATCGACTGACGGGCGGAGAGCCCCGTCGAGGGATTGGGACGTCGCCCGCCAGGCGGGTCCTAGCGCGACTCTAGCTCTGCGATCATCTGCTGGACGATCGCGAAGGGCGGCGGAACGACGGCCTTCTGCGGATCGGGTCCGCCCAACAGCACGTCGATCGTGCCGATCTCGCGGGACACGTTGCCACGGCTGCCGTCCTGGCTGATGCGCAGCACAACCTGGTAGCGACCGTCGAACATCAGCGGCACGGACGTGCGGTCGTCGGCATCGAGCCACCCTCCCCCGCTCTTGCCGAGCGAGGCACGTTGGTAGCCTCGGTTGCCACCGCGCACGG
>JBEAPQ010000287.1:0-3417 GCA_041164325.1 Planctomycetota bacterium
CTGCCCGACTCTCTTCCGTTCTCCTCGCGCTGGGGCTCGCGGCCATCAGCTCGGGCTGCACGACGCCGCGCTCCTGGGCGATGGTCGTCGTCGACCGACCCTTCGGCGAGATCTGGGACGGCTTCGTCGAGATCGCCGAGCGACAGGGCTACGCCGCCGACCTGCAGGAGACGGACCGCGGGCTGCGCAAGTACACGTCGCGTTGGCGCGAGGCACCGGCCCCGTTCGGGATGGGCTCCCGGTCCCGCCTCGTCGCGCGCTTCGAGCGGCCCGAGCCGGACCGGGACGGCACGGTCGAGGAAGGGTGGATGCTCGAGTTCCACGTGCAGCGGCAGGTCGTCAAGAACATGTCGCCGGGCTTCAACCCCCAGGAACGGGACTGGTCGGACTCGGGTCAGGACCGGACGCGCGAGGACGTGCTCTACGGCCAGATCCGCCTGCGGTTCGGGCACGAACTCGGCGTGTCGCCGACCTACCGACAGTCGAAGTGACGGAGAGCGTCGGCAGAGCGACGGAACGGACGGGCGTGCGGGCCGTTTCCCGGTCGCCTGCAGCGCCGCCGCACGGTCGGAAACCGCGATGACGGCGCGACCTCGCGTCGTCCGGCAGGACCGTAGACGCGACAGGGCGCGGGATTTGCGTTCTGCTGCTTTCCTGTCGTGGCCCCGGATTCCGATCACCTTTCCGTGAACCTCGTGAGTGGGATCGAGCAGCACTTCTCTGCGCACGCAACCCCTCGGGGCTTCGTGCACCACGCGATCCGTGCGGGAACGCTGCCACGCCGGGCCTGGGAGCACGCCGTGCTGTTCCGGCACTTCTTCAGCCGGGAGCTGGAGTCGCGCTTCCAGGGAACCCTGCTCGGCCCAGCCTGGGTCCTCGTCCACCCGGTCTTCCTGTTCCTCGTCTACTTCGCGGTGTTCGGGTTCGGCCTCCGCGACACGATGGGGCACCAGGACCTGAGCCTGTTCGCGGTCTACCTGTTCTCCGGCATCGTCTGTTTCCACGGGCTCACGGCCGGCACGAACCAGGCGATGAACGCGATCGTCGGCAACTCGAACCTCGTCAAGAAGGTCGCGTTCCCGTGTGAGCTGCTGCCGATCGTCTCGCCGGCCGTCGAGACGCTCGTGCTGATGATCGGGCTCTCGGTGGCCCTCGTCGCCGGCTGGCTGTCCGGCGTGGCGACGCCCGGGCTCTCGCTGCTCGCGCTGCCGGTCTTCGCGCTGGCGCTGCTCGCGATCGGTACCGGTCTCGGGCTCCTGCTCGCGAACCTCAACGTGTTCGTCCGCGACATCAGACAGCTCTACGGCATCCTGACGACGCCGTGGCTGTTCCTGTCGCCCAACTTCTGGATGCCGCACCAGCTGTTCGGACCGGACGGCGGCTCCGCGATGGAGACCGCGTGCATGGTCCTCAACCCGGCCTACTGCATGCTGCTCGCGGCGCGCCAGATCCTTGGCTTGGACGCTGGAGTGCTCGGCATCCACACGTCGCTGGCGGTGAACCTCGGCGTCGCGCTCGCCTGGGGTGTGGGGCTGATGGCGGTCGGCTACGGCACGTTCATGGCCAACAAGCACAAGTACGCGGACCTGGTGTGAGATGACGAATCCCTTCGCGATCCGCGTCGACGACGTCCACAAGGTCTACCGCGTCTACGGACGCCCGGTCGATCGCCTGCGCGAGCGCATGCCGTGGAACCAGGGCAAGCGCTTCCATCGCGAGGTCCACGCGCTCAAGGGCATCTCCATGGACGTGGCTCCGGGCCAGTGCGTCGGCCTCGTGGGCGGCAACGGGGCGGGCAAGTCGACGCTCCTGAAGATCCTGACCGGCACGACGTTTCCGACCCACGGCAGCTACTCGATCCGCGGCGAGGTGGCTGCACTGCTGGAGCTGGGTGCTGGCTTCAACATGGCGTCGAGCGGCCGCGCGAACATCTTCATGAACGCGGCGCTGATGGGGCGTTCGCGCGAGGAGACGCAGGAGAAGTTCCAGCAGATCCTCGACTTCTCGGAGCTGCACAACTTCATCGACCAGCCGCTGCGCACCTACTCGTCGGGCATGGTTGCCCGGCTCGGTTTCAGCGTCGCTGTGGCGCGTGATCCCGACATCCTGATCATCGACGAGATCCTGTCGGTCGGCGACATGCACTTCCGGCGCAAGTGCGTCGACAAGATCATGTCGTTCAAGGAGCAGGGGAAGACGATGTTCTTCTGCTCGCACTCGCTCTACGACGTGCGCCAGATCTGCGAACGCGCGATCTGGCTCCGCGAAGGGCGCGTGCAGATGTTCGACGATGCGGTCGCCGTGACGAACGAGTACGCGACCTACGAGAACCAGATCATCGAGCAGCAGGACAAGGCGGCGCAGAGCCTTGCCATTGCCGAGGCGGAGGCGATCAACACGCCCGATCCGGAGGCCCACGCCCGGGTCGTGTCCGCCGAGCTCGTCGACCCGGAGACCGGGCAGCCCCGGAACCATTTCCGGCCCGGAGACGCGCTCGCGGTCCGGGTCCACATCCGCAACGGCCGGGACTACGAGCCGCTCGCCGTGGCCGTCGGCTTCACGCGCAAGGACGGGATGCTGTGCTTCGCGCCGACGACGGAGATGGACAAGGTGCCGCTCGACTTCCAGGAGGGCGTCGTCACGCTGACGATCCCGGACAACCGGCTCCTTTCGGGTGAATTCATCGTGCCGATCTGGCTCCTCGACGCGCGGGGCGTGCACCGCTTCCACGAGACCACGTGCTCGCAGAACCTCGTCGTCCAGAACCGGACCAAGGAGCTCGGCATGTACTACACCGAGCGCGACTGGAAGGTGGAGGTGCTGGAGCCGGCGCCGACGGAGGGCCAGCGGACTTGACGGCGCCCGAGCTGTCGCTGCTGATCGTCAACTACAACTCCTGGCGTCTCTGTGTCGACGCCGTGCGGTCCTTCCGTGCCCACGCGCCAACGCGGTCCGACGGCACGCCGCTGCCCTACGAGGTCGTCGTCGTCGACAACGCCTCGCCCCAGCGTGACGACGCGGCCGAGCGCGAGCTCGAGTCGCTCTGCGCGGAGACCGGAGGGCGCCTGATCCGCCACTCCGAGAACGGCGGCTACAGCACCGGGATGAACCTCGCGTTCGCGAATGCCCGCGGCCGCTTCCTGCTTGTCAGCAACCCGGACATCCAGTACCTCGCGAACACGGTCGGCCCGCTCGTCCGTGCGCTCGAGCACGATCGGACGATCGGCGCGGCCGCCCCGCGCGGCTACTGGGATCCGGCGCTGCAGGGCATCCTGCCACCGAACATCCTGCCGACGATGGGGGACCTGTTCCGGCTGACGCGCGCTGCGCTGTCGCCGGCCGCCATGCAGGCGTAAGAGCGGATTAGGACTCGTGTGTACTTGAGTATCTGTAGCGTATATGGTTTGGTGTATCTTT
>JBEAPQ010000288.1:0-2736 GCA_041164325.1 Planctomycetota bacterium
GCGGCCACGGGCTTCGGAGCGGGGGGAAGGGTGATGCCCAGACGGGCGAGCGCATCGTGCGGATTCGACATGGTGGGTCCTCGGTTCCCGCGGAGTCGCGGGCTGGGCACTCTACAGGCCCGCGCACCACGGCTGCCGGGCCACACCCGCCCCCAACGATCCGCTTTCAGCGCACGCTGACTGGTGCCGATCCGCCGAGCAAGCGCGCATGGCGCGATCGGGAGCCCGCGCCGCTCGCAAGTGCAGCCACAACACCATGTCAAAAATAGACTTGCGTCCGATCGCGCGCGACAGCCAGCCTCGACGACCGTTCCAGACGGAGCGACTCGCGTTCAGACACGCGGGATCGCCCCCGATGAAGGCACGAATTGTGTTCGTGCAGGAACTTGACAGTCGGTGCGCCCGTATTACTCTGCGTCTTCTCCAACTGACGGTTGCGGCAATTCCGAGGTCGAGCCACCTCATCTTCCGGCTCCTCTTCAAACCGTCCTTCATTCGTTCTTGTCGGCCCTCCGACGCCTACCCGCCGCAACCGCCGACAATTCGACCGCCTGATGGAAGAATGCGCCGCTGACAGCCGTTCGGAGTTGCTCCGAACCGTGCTCGAGGCCCGACCTAGGTTCGCACCCGGCGATTTGCCGAGGCGGACAAGGAAACTGGGTTCCCGCGGTTCGCCAGCCTGACCTGCGCTCGCAGTCCACGCGAGCACAAAGTCCTGCGCGAAAGGAACTTGGCGCAATTCGGCCTCCGGGCCGAGGTTCTTTTACATCGCCCCTCATCGTGAGACCACGCGCCCCGCGCGTCGCCGCGCTCCTCAGTGGATGCGCGCCCGCTTCTCGCGTCCGCTTGGGGCATGCGAGCCATTCACGCTCTGCAGGCACAGTTTGAAGGCTTCCTGTACAAATCCTTCTTCCCGCGTCGCTCGCGCTCCGCACGGCACCGTTTGCCATGCGGCACGCGCACGAGGGAACTCCTCGCCCGGATCCCCATACATGGGTCCGCTCGGAGGACGCCAGAGCCGTCTTCGGTGACCATCATTCGGCACCGTTTCATTCCCAAGCCGGCATCGATTCCGATGCCAAGTCCCCGGAAGCGCCCCCAAACCGCTTCCCCAAGCCAGGAGATCGACACTATGAAGCGCAAGAGCAAGGGCTTCACGCTCGTCGAAATTCTCGTCGTGATCGCCATCATCGCGATCCTTCTCGGCCTGCTGCTCCCCGCACTCAGCAAGTCGCAGCGAGCAGCCAAGTCCACCGTGGACCAGGCCAATGTCAAGAAGACGTGGGAGTCGTTCAACACCTACGCCAACGGCAACAACGGCCGTTTCCTCCTGCCCGGCCTCGTGCGCCGCAAGCAGGTCCCCGGCGTCGGCCCGAACGGTTCGGCCGCGTATGTCCCCGGACAGGGCGAGGAGAACCTCCAGTACAACAACTCGGCGGGCCTCTACTCGGCGATGATCGCCGCGGACTTCCTCGATCCGACCGTGCTCATCTCGCCGGTCGAGACGAACCCCGTCGTCCGCCGCTACGAGAACTACAACTACGACTCGTACTCCCCGTCGGCGACCAACCCCACCTTCTGGGATGCCGGCTTCCTCACGAACATCTTCCGTGCGGATGATGGCCAGGCGACCTCGGTGTGCCACACCTCGTACGCGCACTGCGCCCTCCACGGCGAGCGCAAGAACAGCATCTGGCGCCAGAGCGTCCTGAACCCGGCGCAGCGCAGCCATCTCGCCAACCGCGGCACCTACAAGGGCGCGTTCAGCGGCAACAACTACGCCAAGAGCTACACCCTCCTCTTCCACGCGCCCGAGCAGACCTGGCAAGGCAACGTCGTGTACGCGGACGGCCATGTCGCCCTCGAGCTGAGCGTGTTCCCCGACAATGTCCAGTACGAGTGCGGCAATGTCGCCCTCAAGAAGGACAATCTCTACGCCTACCAGGAGTTCGCGACCTGCGCGAGCGGCGGCTCCACCGGCGGTGACAACTGGATGTGCCTCTCGATCGGTTCGCCGAACGCCTCGACCTACACCGAGGCGCCGGAGAAGCTCACCGACGGCACCAACCCCACCTGATCGGCCGTCGCCCGCGGGATCCGAGCGCATCGTGATCCCGCGTGGATCGGTCACTCATCGAAACTCACCTCCAACCCGGAGTCACAGAATCATGAAGAACCTCAGCAAGAATCTCCGCTCGAAGGGCTTCACCCTCATCGAGCTGCTGGTCGTGATGGCCATCATCGGCGTCCTTCTCGGCATCCTTCTCCCCCAGCTCGGCAGCGCCCGTAGCAAGACGAAGACCGTCGTCGAGGGCATCCAGGTCCGCTCGCTGTACGCAGGCCTCAGCAGCCTCGCGGTCACCGATCGTGCCAAGAACCGCTTCCCGATCCCGGGCCTCGTCGACAAGATCGGCAACACGCCCGGCGGTGGCGATGACCTCGAGGACAAGGTCCTCAACAGCCATGCGAACATGTGGTCCTACTGCATCGGTGCGAACGCATTCGGCGCGCCCGACCTGTACAGTCCGCAGGAAACGAGCTCGCAGGTGTTCATCATGTCGCGCTACGACTACAACCTGATCCAGCCGACCGCTGCTCAGGACCAGTACTGGGATCCGAACTTCAAGGCGGACCTCCAGGTCGGTTCGAACGTCAGCTACGCGGCGCTCCACCTCGACAAGGGTCGCAAGAACCAGTGGAAGCAGGCCCCGCGCGACCCCGCGTCGTGGGTGCAGC
>JBEAPQ010000289.1:0-4560 GCA_041164325.1 Planctomycetota bacterium
CGAGGACCTTGGTCCACGCCGCGTTCTGGCTGCGGTTCCCGTAGAGGATCACACCGCGATCGGGGTAGGCAGCCGGATCGAAGTCCGTGTCCGCGACGACCTCGACCGCGCCGTTGCCTCGATACCGCCAGGTCTCGTGGTCGTAGCGCGCCTTCTGGTACGCCCACGCGTTCTCGGCGGCCGAGCCCTGGGTCCCGTAGACGAAGACCATCTGGTGCTGGAACGCCTCCTTGAACGGACCGGCACGGTGCGGGCCCTTGCGTGAGGGATCGAACGCCGCGGCCGGGCGCCACGCGCCATCCCCCAGCCGCTCGATCCGGAGCGGCTTCGACGGATCGTCGAAGCCGAGCTCGACCGTCGTGCCTTCGACCTCGACGGTCACCGGCAAGCCTGTTGCCAAGAGAGGCTCCGCGTTCGGCTGCGCGGCCCCGTAGGCCGACAGATCGAACGCGATGCGCGCGAGGTTCTCGGCCTCGACCTGGATCTTCCGCGCTCCCGGATCGATCGACGCCGACACGCGCGTCGGCTCGAGCGCGCTCTGCTGCGCTTCGACCGTCACCCACGAACAACGCGGGTTGATCGCCGGATTCGCGGTCACGAACTCGACGCGTCGCCACGCCGTCGGTTCCGGAATGCTGTTCCGCCGCAGGAACTCGAACAGCGGCGGCCAGTCGACGCAGGCGTTGCCCCACCAGTGCCCCGCACCCGGCTGCTCGTAGTACGCGAAGTTCGGATGGAACTCGGCGAGCCGGCTGCGCATCGCGCGCGCCTCGGTCACCGGCACGTTGTCGTCGCGGTCCCCGTGCAGGATGTAGACGCCCGCGTTCCGGTAGTTCTGGTCGAGGAGGCTCGTCCGGCTCGGGCTCAGCGCGCGCACCAGCATCTGGCCGATCGGGTCATCGCCGCCGAAGTCCGGCTGCCCCCCGTAGGTCCAGAACTCGCGCCAACCGGCGCTGGGCGCGATCGCCGCGAACCGACCGGGAAACTGCGCGCCGATCTGCCACGTCCCGTGACCGCCCATCGAGTGACCGGTCAACCAGGTCCGCCGCGGATCGGTGCCGAAGCGCGCCTCGGCGAGTTCCAGGACCTCGACCGCATCCATCCGCCCCCAGTCCTCCCAGTCGAACCCGAAGGCCCGGCGATTGGTCGGCGCGACGACGTAGAGATCGGGCTTGTGGCCGTAGCTGTTGGCCTGACCGGCACCCTCGACGCCCGCGCCGTGGAGAGACAGCGCGAGCCCAGGACGGACTTCCGCCGCCTCTGCAGCACCCTGGGTCGGAGGTGTGACGCCGTAGTACTGGACGCTGCCGTCGATCCGACTGACGAACGTCCGCACGTGCTTGTCCTCGGCATCCCGCACGCCGAGCTCGAATCCGGTCTCGTGCAGAACCACACCATCGGCATCACGCAGCTCGAGGCGCACCGGCACCGAACCCTCGTCGCGTGCGTGATTCGGGATACGCACGACGCACTTGCGGAACGACGCCGCCCCCAGGACGGGCACCGGCGTGTCGAGGAACTGATCGCCGACATGCGCACGGACGCGGAGTCCATCCAGCGCATCGTCCGTCGCGTTCGCGACGATCTGACCGGCGACGATCTCGCCGCCCTCGCCGCGGATCACATGGGGCAGCGTCCGGTCACGATCTTCGAAGTAGACCGCTGCCGGAGCCCGCTCGAAAGCAGCGTAGAGACGACCGCGCCCGCCGCGGAACAGCAGCTCGTGACGGCCGCCCGTGAGCACGAGAGGCACACGCGTCAGTCCGTTCGTGTAGACGTCACCCGCATGCGGCTCCCCGTCGACCCAGCACGTCGACGCTCCCCTCAGGTCGAGGCGCCAGGACCCGCCCTCGGGGATGTCGACCGTGGCGAACGCGTAGCCGCCGCGGAACTCGCGCGACGCGAACCAGCCGTCGTCATCCGCCGTGACCTGGGACCAGGTCCGTTCCGACCCGTCGGTGGCGGACACCTTGTCTCCCGCCGCCGGGGGCGCGAACGCGCCGCGCGCGATCGAGGCCTCGATCGGATCTGCGTAGAGCGCCGAGCGCCCGCGGCGGCTCGGTGCGCCGATCGCGAGAGCCTCCCGCACGACGATCGGCGCGGGGTCGGGGTCCTGGGTGCAGAGGGCGGCGAACGCAGCTGCGGCGAGGAGCATGGGCCGGACGATAGGCACCTCGCGACCGCAGAACAGGACGGTCTGGCATGGATCAAGACGTGGCAACGACGAGCCGATCGGTGCAGAATCTCCCGGCCGCCGGCCCACGGCATCGGCGGTCCCCACGACGGCAGGTCCTTCCCGTGCAACGCATCGGACTCCTTCCCCGGCTGGCCGCGTTCCTGTTGGAGCTGGTCCTTGCCGCAGCGATGGCCGCCGGCCTCATCGCGCTGGAGGTCCTGCCGTCCCTCCCGATCGGCGAGACTCTCGGTCTCGGCAGCGATTCACCCCTCGACGATGGGCCCGCATTCCTGCTCGGGCTCCTCGGGATCTCGCTCGTCGAAGCAGTCCTCGGGTGCGGTCCGGGCAAACTCCTGCTCGGGCTCCAGGTCGGCTACGACGACGGCGGCCGCGGCAACCCGGCGCTCTACCTCGGGCGCTGGACCATCAAGAACACGGGCCCGCTCCTGGCCATCCTCGCACTGATCCTCGGCTCCGCCTGGCTCATCGTCGCCGCCGAGGGAGCGCTGCTCGTGATCCTGGTCGGAGGTGGAATCGCGCTCCTCGGACGCGAGCACCAGGCGCTCCACGACCGCGCAGTCCATTCGGCGGTCTACCGCGCCGAGGACCTGCGCGCCGGCTGAAGCGCCCCGCCAGAGCCGCCTGTGGACTCGGTCACGCAGCTGCTGCTCGGCGCCGCCACCGGGCAGGCCGCGCTCGGTCGGACGGTCGGGCGACGCGCGCTGCTCTGGGGCGCTGCCCTCGGGACCCTGCCGGACCTCGACGTGTTCTTCCCGTGGTCCGACCCGATCGCCGCGTTCACCGAGCACCGCGGCTTCAGCCACTCGATCTTCGTGCTCGCAGCCCTGGTGCCGGTCTGTGCAGCCGTCGCGGTTCGGCTCCACCCGGACACGCGCGCTGCGCGCGCAGGCTGGCAGAGGCTCGCAGCACTCGTCCTCGGCACGCACGTGCTCCTCGACTGTTTCACGGTCTACGGCACGCAGGTCTTCTGGCCGCTGGCGTGGGCCCCCGAGAGCTGGTCGACGGTCTTCGTCGTCGATCCCGCCTACACGGTCCCGCTGGCTCTCGGCGTGCTCGGCGCGGGATACTGGGCAGTCCGACGACCCGCTGCCGCGCACAGGATCAACGGCTGGGGACTCGCGCTCAGCACCGCCTACCTGCTGTGGACGTGCGGCGCCAAGGCAATGGTCGAAGGGGTCGTCGCCCGTGACCTCGCGCGCCGGGGCCTTGAAGCGCGCGCTGTGCTGACCACACCAACGCCGCTCAACTCGCTGCTGTGGCGCATCGTCGTCTTGGACGGGGATGCGTGGCTCGAGGGCTACCACTCCCTGCTCGCCGACGGCGACGCCGTGGCCTGGACCCGGCACGAACGCGGCGCAGCTCTGCTCGCAGCCATGGCCGAGGATCCGCGCGTCGACCGGCTGGAGTGGTTCACGCACGGCTTCCTCGATGCCGTGGTCGAACAGGACTCCGTCGTCGTCCGTGATCTCCGGATGGGAGCCAGCCCGCGCTTCGCGTTCCGGTTCGCGCTCGGAACGGTGGGTGCAGGAGGCTTCGAACCGTCCTCGGCGCGCCAGCTGCCGGCCGGTTTCTCATTGGACGACGTCCTGCACACGTTCGGACGGGTCTTCGATTCCGGGACCCCGCGCTGAAGGCGCCGACTTCCGCCGCATCCGTCCGATCGCGACGATCCCCACATGCCCGCGAGCCTGCGCCTCTCTGCACTCCTCCTGCTGGCGTCCTCGGCCGTGACGGCTCCGACGGCCGCACAGTCCCCGACGCAGGTGGAGATCGACGGGATCTACCCGCACCTCGCGATGTTCAACGACCACGCCGAGTGTGGCGTGGGTGCGGTCGTGCCGTTCGCCGGCCGGCTCTGGGCGATCACTTACGCGCCCCACATGCCGCGGGGATCGACCGACAAGCTGTACGAGATCGCGCCCGACCTCTCGCGCGTGATCCGACCCGAGAGCATGGGCGGCACGCCAGCCAACCGGATGCTCCACCGCGAGACCGGCCAGCTCGTGATCGGCCCCTACGTCATCGGCCAAGACCACCGCGTCCGCGTGCTGCCCTACACCGAGATGCTCGGCCGCCCGACCGGGACGGCGCGTCACCTGTCGGAACCGGACCGCAAGGTCTACGTCGCGACGATGGAGGAGGGGTTCTACGAGGTCGACGTGACCGACGGCTCGGTCGTCGAGCTGTACGCCGACACGCAGCGCGAGGGCGAGGTCCGCCGTCTTGCTGGTCTCCCCGGCTACCACGGCAAGGGCCTCTACTCGGGCCAGGGTGTGCTCATCTACGCGAACAACGGCGAGAACTCCGCCGAGGCCCGCGCGCGGCCCGACGTCCCGTCCGGCTGCCTCGCCGAGTGGGACGGG
>JBEAPQ010000290.1:0-2812 GCA_041164325.1 Planctomycetota bacterium
GGCCGCGGGCCCGCAGTTCACCGAGGCCAGCACGCGGATGGTCGCGGAGGACGTCAGCGGGCTCCTGCTGATGCGCGTCGACGACGATGCGCGCGACGACCTCCTCGTCTTCAAGATCGACGTGCCGTCGGCCGGGGAGCTCGTCGTCGGGCTGGTCTCGTCGCTCGACGTGCCGATCCGCGTGCTCGGCTACCGGACCGACGCGGAAGGTCGCTTCGAGAATCGCGCGACCTGGAGCCGGGAGCTGACGCTCCGTGCGCCGTCGATCCTGGGCCTGCTTCGCGAGGCGGAGGACCTGGTCCGGCGGTTCACCGAGGTGCTCGCGAAGTTCCGCTGGTCGGCGATCGGTGACTTCGACGGGGACGGTGCCGACGACCTCGCGTTGATCGGTGAGGACGGCGCCGAGCTCGAGCTCTACCGGAAGCCCGACGGGACGGCCGAGGTCGACCGCGCGGCCGAGCGCTGGCTCCGCGACCTGCTGTTCGAGAACCCGGACACCGTCTTCGACCTGGACCGACTCCTCGACCTCGTGGCCCAGGTCTTCGATACCCGGACCGCGTCGATGACCGGGGAGCGGGGTCCGGACGCGCGCGCGACGCTGCCTCTCGCCGAGGGGAAGTTCCTGCGCGACTTCGAAGCGGTCGACCTCGACGGGGATGGGCGTGCGGAGCTCCTCGTCCTGGAGGCGGACGAGACCGAGCCACGCGCATGGACCTGTCGGGTGCTGCGCTGGGTGGATGCTGGCGACAAGGGCGGAACTCCGCGCTGATCCGCCGTGCCCGACGTGCGCGCGCGCCGTCGACCGGGCACGATGATGCGCCGAACTGCGTGCATCCCGTCTGCCCTACAGGAGAACCTGGTTGTTCCTGATCCGAGACCTCGGCTCGGCCGTCCGCGGTGCGGCGACCGGCCCCCAGATCGTCCTCGCCACCACCCTCGGCGGGATGCTCGGCTTCGTGCCGGGCTTCTTCCTGCCCGGCGACGTGGGCGGCGGCTTCCTCCAGGCCCCGGGCCTGATCGCGGCGCTGTTCCTGGCCGCGCTGATCCTCGACACGAACCTCTTCGTGTTCGGCTTGGCGACCGTGGCCGCGAAGATCGTGTCCCTCGCGCTCTTGCCGGTGTCGTTCGAACTGGGGCGGTTCCTTCTCGAGGGACCGCTCGAAGGCGTGTTCCGGAACCTCGTCAACGGGCCGGTGACGGCGTGGTTCGGGCTCGAGTACTACGCGACGACCGGCGGTCTGTTGCTGGGGGCTCTCGCAGGCCTCGTGACGGGACTGCTCATCGCGAAGGCGCTGCAGGGGCTGCGGCGCTCGATGGCGGGTGTCGAGACGGGCAGCGAGCGCTACCAGGCGCTGATCGGCAAGCGGTCCGTGCGCCTGCTCGCGTGGCTGTTCTTCGGTTCGGCCCGCAAGAAGAGCTGGGCCGAGGCCGCCGCGCGCGGTCGGCGCCTCCGCGTCGTGCGCCCACTCGGCCTCGTGGTCGCGGTCCTCGTCGTGGCCGGCCTCTACGCGGTGCAGGGAAGCCTGGGCGGTGCGTGGCTCGGCGAGCGCTCGCGCTACAGCTTGGCAGCCTGGAACGGCGCGACCGTCGACCTGGATCACGCGACGCTGGATCTGGCCGAAGGGCGGGTCACGTTCACGGGGCTGGCGATGACCGATCCAGAGGACCTGGATCACGACGCATTCCGCGCGCGCACGCTCGACTTCGACCTGTCGATGCGGGACCTGCTCGCCGGTTCGGTCGCGATCGATCGGATCGAGT
The DNA here is from genome assembly GCA_041164325.1 of Planctomycetota bacterium. GTDB lineage: Bacteria > Planctomycetota > UBA1135 > UBA1135 > UBA2386 > JAQCBR01. Next base: position 1,762 of record JBEAPQ010000290.1, read on the forward strand.
CCGGCGACGCGGAGACGGGTGCTGCGAGGTCTGCTCCAGGTCGACGCATCCACGCCGAGCCGCCCGCGCCCCCTGCACCCGCGCCCGACGCGCCGGGGCGTCCGCTCGAGGAGTACCTCGCCGACATCGAGATCTGGAAGCAGCGCCTCGAGACCGCGTCCGAGTGGATCGAGAAGTTCACGGGTGCTGGCGAAGATGTGCCGGCCGAGGAGCCGAGCGAGACGCGCGACGAGCGCATTGCCGAAGAGGTCGACGTGCTCGGCCTGGCCCGGGTCGCGGCGGCACACTTCCGGACCGACACGCCGGCCGTCACCGTCCGTGAGCTGATCCTCGACGGGGTCACGGTGGCGGGTCTCGGTGCGGATCGCGTCGACGTCCGCGGCGAGAACCTGTCGTCCCATCCCGTGCTGGCGGGCGCGCCGTCGTTGCTGCGGGCCGCTGCCCGCAGCGGTGCGTTCCGCTGCGAACTCCGGTTCGACCCAGCTAACCCCGGCACGGCGGGCATCGTGGTCGCGGCCAAGGACATCCCGCTGGCAAGCCTCGCGGGCTCCCTGAAGGACCTGCCGGTGCGCGGCGGCGTCGTCGACCTGTCGCTCGAGGGTGCGGTCGACGTGCGCGCGGACGGCATCCACCTGGGTCTCCCCTTGGTGGCCGTGCTGCGCGACACCGAGATCCAGGTCGGCTCGAAGACCGCGCAGCTGGCCCGGCTCGAGCTGCCGATCGGGCTGAGCGGTCCGCTGCGCGCGCCTTCGATCGACGTCGATGCGAGCGGCCTTGCGGACGCGCTGACGGCGGCCGGCCGAGCGGAGCTCGCGGACGAGGTCCGGGCCCGTGCCGGCAAGATCGTCGGCGGTGAGCTCGGCGACGCGCTCGGAGGCGTCATCGACGGCACGAAGACGACCGAAGAGGTCGTCGACCAGGCCAAGCAGAAGGCCGAGGACGAGCTGAAGAAGCGCGCGGCCGAGGAGCTGAACAAGCGGCTGCCGGGCGGGCTCGGCGGTCTGCTGAAGAAGAAGAACTGACGCCCCGCGCGCACCGATGACCACAGTCT
>JBEAPQ010000291.1:0-11617 GCA_041164325.1 Planctomycetota bacterium
CGAGCTCGCTCGCGAGCTTCACCGGCAGCACGACGGCGACCGGCTGCCCGTCGTCGTCGGGCGTCATCCCGTCGATCTTCGCGACCAACCTGCCCTGGGCCGGTCAGACCGCGACGATCGAGATCGGCGGCATCCCGACCGGGGCTCCGACGTGGATGCTGGTTGGGTTCACCGCCAACTCGCTGCCGCTCGATCCGATCGGCGCGACCGGCTGCTCGATCCACGTGCTCGACCAGATGGCGATCCCGACCTCGGTGGTCGGCAACTTCGCGACGCTCCAGCTCGCGATCCCCGCGATCCCATCGCTCTACGGCGGCGCGTTCTACACGCAGGGACTGGTCGTCGACTTCGCGGCCAACGCCCCAGGTCTGATCGTCTCGAACCGCGGCGAAGCGCGGATCGGCGCGCTCTGACAGTGTGTGACGAAATGTCGTCACGCACTGTCCCGCAGCCACGGAGCGGCCGCCTAGCAAGCACTGCTCAGCCTGTAGACCAACTCCGGCACAGGCCATGAGCCGGGTCTTGGCTCAGAAGAGCCCGGGCACGATGCGGTGTGTCCGAGCCCGGTAGGCGGCGTAGTCCGGGTAGCGCGCGAGGAGTGCCCGCTCCTCCCGGTGGACCTTCGAGCCGAGTGTCGCGGTAAGCAGGATCGCCGCCGTGATCCGACCTCCACCTGGGCTGTCGAGCACGAAGCCCGCAGCGGCAAGCAGGAGCGCGGCGTACATCGGGTGGCGGATGCGGCGGTAGGGCCCCGTCTCGATCAGGGTGGCACCCGCCTTCGGCTCCGGGAGCACCCGGAAGCTGCGACGCCCGACTGCGAGGATCGACCACGTCCCCAGCGCCAGCGCCGCCGCGACCATCGCCTGGGCGAGGCGCGCGCTCGGGAACGTCGGGCCCAGCAGCAGGACGCCTACGAAGCTCGCGAACTGGAACGTGACGAGGATCGTGCTCGGCATGGCTCGGCGGTGGGTCATCTTGCCGTTCCCGGCGTCACGCGTCTGTCCCGGGCTGACGCGGGCGGGCGCCGCACGGCATGATGCTTCGCGGATCCAGCTCCCTCATGGTCGTCATGCGCATCCTCTCCGTCGCCTCGTCGTTCCTGGCCGTCTCGGCGCTCCTCCCGGCCCAGTCCTGGACGCCCGTCCCGACCAACAACGCCCCGCCCGCGCAGGGTTTCGGCGCCTCGCTCGCCTACCACTTCGGCACGGGCCGCACGGTCCTGCACGGAGGCCGCGGCACGGCGGTGTCGGCCGACACGTGGACGTTCGACGGCGTCGACTGGCAGCTGGAGGCCCCGCAGAACAGTCCGGGCGCCCGTTGGGCCCACCGCTTGGTCCAGGACACCGGTAGCGGGCGCGTGCTGCTGTTCGGCGGTCGCGATGCAGGGACGACCGCGCAGAACGAAACGTGGGCGTGGGATGGCGCGGATTGGACGCGGATCCCGACGGCCAACGCGCCGTCCCCGCGCGCATTCCACCAGATGGCCTACGACTCCCGGCGTGGCATCACCGTCGTGTTCGGCGGCTTCGGTGTCCTGGACAGCCAGACGTGGGAGTTCGACGGCCTGGACTGGGTGGGGCGCACCACGGCCACGGTGCCGCCGATCGTCGGCGATGGGCAGATGGTCTTCGACGCGTCGCGCGGTGTGTGCGTGCTCTTCGGCGGCTGGGACGGCCGTGCGCGGGTCTACGCGTCGACGTGGGAGTACGACGGCGACGACTGGCGTCCCGTCACGACGCGGACGACGCCGCCGCTCCGGCAGTGGCACCAGATGTCGTACGACCCGATCTTCCAGCACGTCGTCATGCACGGTGGTTTCGGCGGCGGAGTCTTCAACGACTGCTGGATCTACGACGGAGCCGACTGGACGCAGATCTTCCCGTCCGGCGCGCCGCCGACGGTTCCCGTGCAGGCCGGCATGACCTACGACTTCGCCCGCGTCACCCACGTCGAGTTCGGTGGTTCTGGGCCGGCGGGTCGAAGCCAGGAGACCACGGACTTCCAGAGCCTCCCGCTGCCGAGCTTCGCTTGGGCTGGGGCTGGCTGTGCCGGCTCCCAGGGCACGCCGGTCCTCGAGAGCGCGATCGGCAGCACTGCGCGGGTGGGGACCAACCTGGTCATGGAGGTGCGTGGCGTTCCGTCGAGCTCGGCGGTCCTGCTCGTCGGTTTCAGCAACCAGGTCCTCGGACCGTTCCGGCTGCCCTACGCCCTCGATGGGCTGGGGTTGGTCGGCTGCTCGCTCTACACATCGATCGAAGCCTCGGCGGCGGGTGCTGCGACCGGAGGAGTCGCGCGCTTCTCGCTGGCCATGCCTGCACAGTTCGCAGGCCAGTCCTTCTGGGCGCAGGCGTTCGTGCCGGACACGGCCGCAGCCGGGTTCGCCGTCCTGTCCAACGCGTGCCGGGCCTACATCGCCCCCTGAGAGGCTGTGACTTTATTGAGTCACAGCCTCTCTCGCGGCCGCGGAGCGGCCGCCAAGCAAGCATCTCGCAGCCTGTAGACTGACTTCGTCACAGTCTGTGAGCGCGGTCCCTGCACTTCCCGTGCTCGCCTACCGCGTCGGATCGAAGCCCGGCATCGCGAGGGGGGAGAGGTCGACGCGCGCGTGGCCGAGCAGCGTGCCGGTCGCGAACGCGACGTCGATCTGCGCAACCTGGTAGTCGACGATGGCGCGCAGCTCGGCGAGCTGCGAGTCACCCAAGTCCGAGAGCGCTTCGAGCACTTCGCGCATCGTGCGCATGCCCTGTTCGAACTGGCGCAGCTCGGCGTCGTAGTTCACGCCGGCGACCACGACGCTCTGGCGGGCGGCCAGCACGCGCTGCCAGTTCTGCTGCAGGATGTCGACCGTGTCGTGGACCTCTTGTCGGACCTTCAGTTCGCGGGCGTTCCGGGATGCAAGCCGCCTCGCTCGGGCGAGGACCGCCTCGTCGAGCAGCGCGCGCTGGCGCTGGTTCGTGAAGGGGACTTCGAACGAGACGCCCACCGCGAAGTCCGGGTGGCTCCCGTCGGGAACGGCGCGCAGGGCCCGGTCGAGCGAGCTGTCCCGATCGAGCAGGCCGTAGCTGAAGTCGAGGTTCGCGATCGGGAGCACCTGGTTCTCGCGGTATCCGACCTGGATCCCGTCGCGGACGACGCCGAGCTCGAGCTCGATCAGTTCGAGGCGCTCGGCGAGTGCCTTGTCGACGAGCTGGTCGACGTCCAGGTCCAGGCCCGCCAGAAGGGGCTCGGTCGTGACCTCGATCGAGGGCCCGCCGCTCAGCGGCAGGTCGTCGCTCCCGAGGCGGACCTTGAGGTCGCGTTGCTTCAGCCGCCAGTCCGTCTCGGCACGGATCAGCGCCTCGACGCGGCGGTAGACCCCGACCTCTGCGCGCGTGATCTCCACGGTGGGGGTGATCCCCTCCGCAACGCGGCGCTCCACGAGCTCCAGGTTCTCGCGCGCGAGGCGGAACTGCTCCGAGCGCACGTCCAGCGTGCGGCGCGCGAGGTAGAGCCGCCAGTAAGCCTTCTCGGCGTCGGTCAGCACGCGCAGGGCCGCGAGCCGGGTCCGGACTTCGGAGATCCGTTGGTCGGCTCGCGCGAGTCGGATCGAAGCCTGCGCTGCGTCGCTGCCGGCATTGCGCAAGAGCGGCTGGCTGAACGAGAACCGGGCGCCCGCCAGATACTGCTCGTACCGGTCTGGCTCGACGATCTCCTTCTGGTCGAGCACGCTCTCGAGGGCGACGCGCCCGCCGGTCGGCAGCGGCACGGTGACCCCGAGGCCCAAGTCCGTCCGCTCGGTGGTCTGCGGGACTTCCGTGAACTTGACGGTCTGGCCGTCGAGCTGTGGGTCGGTGGAGCGGAACGATGTGATGGGCCCGTCGAGGGCCGGCGTGTCCCTGGATACGTAGCGCAGGCGGGCTCCGATCAGGGCGTCGAACCGTCCCTCTTCGGCACTGACGCGGGCGCGTGCGACCTCGGGATCGAAGAGCGCCACGTCGAGATCCAGGCTGTCGGACAGCGCGCGCCGCCGGACCTCGGCGATCGACATCGCGAGGAGACCTCCTTGGGCCTCGCGCACGACCCGGGGCATCGTTCCCTCGTCCTCCGCCCGGAGCTGACGAACGCGCTCCAGATCGTCCTCGAGACGGGTGGCCGGCGTCCGCGTCGCAGACTCGAGCGCGAACGGTTGAAGGGGGCTGGTCGCCGCGTCGGCTGCGGGGAGATCGATCTTGCCGAGGCGCTCCGGCCACAGGTTGCAGCCGGTCAGCGCGGCGAGGACCGCGCAGCTGGCGAGCAGGCGCGAGGGGCTCATCGTCGCGAACAGCATCAGAACCCTTCTCCGTTGGCCTTCGGCTCGGGCTCCTGGAGCGAGATCGTGGGCGGGAAACCGTTCAGCTGGCGCCACAGCTCGTAGCCGAGGCTGACTTCGTTGAGCAGGACCCACCCCTTGGCCCGCACGCCTTGACGGAGCCATCGCTCGTCAGGCCACGCGGGTTCCTCCGGATCCGGCAGGATCAGCAGACGGAACCGGCCCTGTCCGCTGTCGGTCGGGTCCACGCGCGCGACGACTCCACCGAACGTGCCGACCGCGACCGAGGGCCAGCCCACGAACTGGATGGCTGGCCAGCCCTCGAACTGGAGGCGGACATGTCGACCGGCCTCGATCAGCGGGGCATCGACGCCCCGTACCCAGAGTTCCACCGCAGTCTGCTTGGCCAGGGGGACGATCTGGAGCAGCACGTCACCCTGCTTCAGGACCGAGGCCTGCGGGGCGACGTTCAAGCGCATGATCCGACCGGCCCGCGGCGCATTCACGAGCTGGGTGTTCTGTGCGCGGAGGTCACCTTCCAGGTCGGCGATCCGCGCGCGCGTCGAGGCGGCCTTCGCGGCCTCGCCCTGCATGCGGGCCCGTGCATCATCGACCCGGGCTTCCGCCTGAGCGGTCTCACGTCCGAGCTCCGCCTCGGCGTTGCGGAACGAAGCCCGCGCCGCTTCGACGTCGGCCCGCGCGGACTCGACCGCAGCGGCCGAGCGCGTGCGACGCGCGCGCGCCTCGAGCAGCTTGAGCTCCTCGACGAACTCCGGGACGAGTCGTTCGAGGCGCGCCTCCTGCTCGGCCGCGAACGTCAGGTCGGCTTCGGCGGCGCGCAGCGATTGTTCGGCGCTGCGGACCCGCTCGACGGCAGCCTCGATCCGCGCCTGGAACGCTTCCACCGCGAGGTCGCGGGCACCTTCGAGCGTTGCGACCTGGGACCGGTAGACCTCGACGCTCTGCTCCGTCAGCCGCAGGTCCTGCTGGGCGGCGCCGAGCTTGGTCTCGATCCGCTCGATCTTGTCCGGGTCGATGTCGACGATCCGAACCAGCGGGTCGCCAGCCTGGACGAGATCCGCTTCCTGGACGAAGACTTCGACGACCCGGCCCTGCACCGGTGCCTGGACGTCCTGCGGACGATCAACGGGCGTGTACGCGGCCACCTGGCCAGCACCGGAGACGTTCTGTCGCCACGGCGCGAACAGAGCGAACAGCGGTGCGAGCGCGAAGATCAGCAGCAGCACGATGGCTACCCGCCGGATCCAAGGCGAGAACTCGACCGCGAACAGCGGGCGTGTTGGAGTCGACTTCGAGGGCTGCATCACGACGCACCTCCGGCGGTGATGGCGCGGCGTATCGGCACCGTCCGGCCCACCGAGGCCGCGACTTCGGGAGAGGAGGTGAAGACCACGAGCGTCCACGGCGCTCCCGCGTCGGTCAGCACCTCGATGGCTTGGGCGCGGGACACCGGATCGAGTTCGTCCAGCGTGCCGTCGATGACGATCGCGCGGGGTGCGCCGACCGTGGCACGAGCCAGCATCAGCAACAGCACCGAGTTGCGAGACAAGGGAGCTCCGTCCTGGAGCAGGGTCGTGCGGAGGCCGTCGGGAAGCGCCACGAACTCGGCGAGCACTCCGAAGCGACCCAGCGCATCGCGGATCTCCTGCGTCGACACGTCGCTCCGACCCAGGCGCACGTTGTCGACGATGGACCCCTCCACGACCTCGAGGCCGATGACGAGATCCAGCTGGGTGCGGACCGAGACCTTGGCGATCTCGCGGAGGTCTTGTCCGTCGAGGCAGACGACACCTGCGTCAGGTTCGCGGAGGCCTCCGAGCAGTTCGGCGACGGTCGTCTTGCCGGACGCCCTCCCGCCGAGCACGGCGATGCGCTCGCCCGGCTCGACATGCAGGTCGAACCCGTCGACGCCGCGTCCCGAGGACCCGTAGCGGTAGCTCGCGCCCACGATGTCGAGCGCCGCTCCCGGGCTGTTCGGGACGTGGGACTCGCCGTGGTCGATCTCGACCGGGAGGTCGAGCAGTTGCCCCAGCTTGTCGACGCCTGCGAGCAGGTCGTAGAACGCCTCCAGCTGCTTGCCGAACTTCACGAACGAAACCAGCGCAACCGAGACGATGAGCTCGGCGGCGACCAGCTGGCCCAGCGTGAGTTGGCCTTCGATGACGAGCAGGCCGCCGAGTCCGAGCAGAGTCGTGGCAGCCGCGGCGTGCAGCGTCACCGAACCGACCAGCTGGCGGAAGATGACGCTGTAGTGGCGTCGCCGCGCGGCGATGTAGCCAGACGTCAGCTCGGCGAGACGAGCACGCGCGAACTCCGGTGCGCCCGCCAGCTTGTAGGTGACCGGCGCGCGGGCGAGCTCCTCGAGCGCACCGACGACCTGGTACTTGGCCGACGATTCCTTGCGGGCGGTGGCGACGGCGCCGCGGCCCAGCCCGAAGAGGATGAACGCGATGCTGAGGATCAGCAGCACGTCGAAGACCAGCAGGAACGGGTGATAGAAGCCGAGGACCAAGAGTCCGATCCCGGCCTGCAGCACGCTGTCGAGTCCGTCGATCAGAAGGGCCGAGCCGGCCTTCTGGATGGTCATCACATCGAAGAATCGATTGACCATCTCCGGTCCATCGCCGCGGTCATAGGCGTCGAGTCGGACCCGCGGCAGGCGGTCGGAGAGGTTGGACACCACCCGGACGAAGATCCGTCGCTGGAGGATCTCGACGATGTAGAACTTGAAGACCCGGATCGCGCCGGCGAACACGAGGAAGAACAGCAGCAGGAGCCCGACGACGATCAGCGGCTGCATCAGGCCGCCGAACGCGACGAAGTTGACCAGCGACTGGACGGCGATCGGCGTCGCCAACGTCAGGACACCGAGCCCCACCGCGAAGCCGACGACGATTCCGACCTCTGCCCGTTCCGGTGCCAGCAGGTGCCAGAGGCGCCGGAGCGGTCGCCCCTCGAAGTCGGGGGGCGTCTCATCGACCAGATCGCCCATGCTCGCGATCTGGAACGCGACCTCGATCCGCGTCCCCTCGGTGAACACCTCCGTCTGCGCGTCTCCGCGCATTCCTGTCCAGGTCTGATAGCCGTCCGCATCCGCGGTGTGGACAGCGACCGCGGCCCCTTCCTGGTGGACGACCAAGCATGCCGAGGTCGCGCCGTCGCGGTGCAGAACGAACAGCACCGGTCGCCGGGGCGCGACCATCGCCAGCGCCTCGTCGGAGCGTGGCCGGACCGGCGTCATGCCGAGACCGAGTCGGGCGCAGAAGTCCTCCAGCAGGCGGATGAAGGTGTCGCGCTGGGCGGGATCGGACACGCCCTCCAGGCCCAGACCTGCAAGCACCTGGTCCAGGTCCGGCGGGGGGCGGCCTGTCGCAGCGGCCAGTGCCCGGAAGAGCTCGTGAGTTCCTTGCATCGGTCGGGAATGCGGGTGCTAGGCCAACGGCGGCCGCGTGGAAGTCGATTCCACGGAAAAATCACAGCCGAGACACCAAGGCATCGGTCCTGGCGTATCAGGCGGAAAAGGATCTTCCCAGCTTTTCGGTCTCCTGGGCCGACCGGAAGATGCCGACGGTCCGGTGCCATGCGAGGTTCGAGTTGCGATCCCCGATGGTTCCGTGTTGGGCGTGCCGACACTCTGTCCAGCGCCTCGTATTGGCTCCCCTGGAATCCTTGCCGAAGCAAACCAGAGTCCCCCGATGAAGACCCTCGCCCTTCCCGTTCTGTCCGCTGTCGCCGCGGTTCTCTCGTCCGGCGAGACCCACGCCCAGTACTTCGAGGCCCGCAACGCCGCGATGGGCGGCGTGGGCGTCGCCTCGTCGGACTACCTGGCGGCTGGCTGGGCGAATCCGGCGCTGCTGACTCGGCGGGGCGAGTCCGATGACTTCGGCATCCTGCTCCCTGCGTTCGGTGCGCGGTTCTTCGACGAGACCGGGCTCCTCGAGGACATCGATGACTTCGTCGACGCCTACGACGCACTCGAGGCCAACCCGTCCGCAGATCCGAACGACTACGCGGACTTGGCCAACCAGCTCGGAGCTCTGTCGAACCGCGGGCTCGATGCCGAGCTCGGTGCGGGGCTGATGTTCGCCGCGCCATCCGAGAGCCTCGGCTGGGCGCTCCACGTCCGGACCTACGCGGATCTCCAGGCCCTGACGCAGATCGATGACCAGGACGTGGATGCGATCCGCGATGCCCTGGCGAACAACCTCGGCACGCTGCCGACCCTGGCCTCCGAGGTGCGGCTGATCGGCGTCAACGTCACCGAAGTCGGCCTGTCGCTCGCCACGAAGCTCGATCTCGGCGGCTTCGCCCTCGCGGTCGGCGCGACGCCGAAGTTCCAGCGGATCGACACCTACAACTACTCGGTCAACGCCAACAACTTCGAGATCGACGACTTCGACGACGACCGCTACCGGAACGACGACAGCGGCTTCAACGTCGACGTGGGCGCAGCGTTCGACACGCCGGTCGGCATCACGGTCGGGCTGATGGTCCGTGACCTGATCGCGCGCACCTACCAGACCGAGGCGGTCGGTGTCGGGCCGGACTCCTTCACCTACGAGATCGGTCCCCAGGCCACGCTCGGGGCTGCCTGGACGTTCGGGATGCTGACCCTCGCCGCCGACGCGGACCTGCTGGTCCGCGAGCGGTTCGATGACGCAGTCCTGGCCAACTCCGTCGAGGGGCTCGCCGACGACATCCAGCTCGTCCGTGTGGGCGCCGAGCTCGACCTCGCGTCCTGGATCCAGCTGCGTGGCGGCTACCAGTTCGACATCGAAGACAACCTGGACGGGGTGATCACCGCCGGTCTCGGTATCTCGCCGTTCGACGTGATCCGTCTGGACCTCTCCGCGTCCTACATCGACGAAGAGAGCTTCGGATTCGCCGCCCAGTTCGGCCTGCAGTTCTGAGGCTGCCGGGCTACCTGTCGACGATCTCGACGACGTCGAGGAACGCTTCGAACGGCCCGGTCTGGGCCGGCGTCGCGTCGTCGTAGCCGAAGAGCACGGCGCGGATGCGTCGGCCGCGGAAACGCGCGAGATCGACCTCGTAGCACCGCCACGCGCCGATCGCGTCGACGCCGTCGGACGCGCGCACCGAGCGGCCGAACTGGTCGCGGGCAGCCGACGAGATGCGCGTGCCGTCGTCGAGCACGAGATCGATGCCGACCTCGGTGCCGACCTGCCGGAAGAGCCTGTAGCGCAGCGAGGTCCGCGGCCCGATCAGGACGTCGAGGTCGAACAGTCGGAACCAGCAGTGGGAGTCGGCGGTTGCGCTCGTGTCGCGGCCTGCGAGGCGCACCAGCAGGGGGCCGAACCCAGCTCCCGGTCCGGCTGAAGTCGGGGAGACGGTGCAGGTCGGGTTGCTGCCCGGCGTGCCGCCGTCGACGTGCGCGCGGCTCTCGATCCGGTTGGCGAACGGGAACGGCAGGGTCTCGAAGCTCGTCGCGAAGCGGGTGCGTGCGGGCCGGGTGAACCGGTCCGACCACATCGCGGTCCGACGCAGGTAATGGTCCCGCCCGTCGCTGCGGCGCGGTGCCGGGACGTCGGTGTAGTCGAGGCTCTGGAATGCGGGCGTTGTGAACGGCACCGCCGGCTCGATCTGCGAGCCCTCGTGCCACTCGTTGAAGCTCGTGATCGAGATCCACTCCGCCTGTGCGTCGACGGCGCGGGCCCACATCAAGTCGTAGCGCGCGCCGGCGTCGCGCGGCAGGTTCCGGCTCGACCCCGGGATGGCACGCCCGTCGACGTAGCCCGGTCCGACGGACGGCACGAAGATCGCGTTCCGGCCTCGGATCGCGCGCCCGACCGCGTCGAAGCCGGACCCGTCGACCGCGAAGACGTCGTAGTTGTAGAGCCCGTCGAACTGTGACTGGTCGAGCCGATTCACGTCGAGCGCTTGGCCGAGCACGATCGCGTCGTCGGGGGTGCCGCGCAGCGTGCCCAGTTCCCGCGCCCAGTCCGCATCGGGGATGCGGCCGTTGCCGCCCGACGACTCGAAGACGTAGTAGACGCCGCGCGGGCGGGTGGATGGCCCGTGGCGGGTGGGCCGCACCGCGCGGTGGAACGCCGGATGGCCGCCGAATCGCGCCTGCAGGTCCCGGATGTCGCGCACGACGGTGGCCGCCGATCGCCCGGGGTAGGGCTCGATGTGGAAGGCGACCTCGACGTGCGCGCGCGCGGCCGCGTCGAGGATGCCGGGCAGGAGCTGGTCCTCGCGGGAGCCCGGCCCCCAGTAGCTGGCGACCGCGACGCCGATCCCGGCCTCGACGAACCAGCCGAAGTGCCGGTCGAGCACGGCCCGGTCGCGGCTCGAGTAAGGACCGAGTGCGGGCCGGAAGTCGGTGCCGAGTTCGAGCGGCGGCAGGTGGCCGCCCTGCTGCCAGTGGACCCAGGCCCCGTCGTGTGTCGGGTTCCCGTACCAGCCGTAGTAGAACGCGTGGACAGCCCGCGGCGGGGGAGCGACCGGCTCAGGGGCGGTCGGCAGCGGCACCTGGAAGGCAGCGATGGCAAGCAGAGGCAGCATCGGGAACGTCGGATCGTAGTCAGGATCGTCCTGTTGGGGGTGTTCTCGCCCAACGGCACTGGGGCCGCACACTCCCGTCGTGTTGAATCGGCGGCCTCGACGATGGAACGCGACGGCTGTGCAGGACTTGGGGCCCTTGCCCGATGACGGAAACTTCTCCGCGCGTCAGCCTGGTGATCCCCGGCCGGAACTGCGCCGAGACGCTCCGTCCGTGCCTCGAAGCGGTCGTGCAGATCCTGCGTCAGCCCGGCACCGCGCTCGCGGAGATCCTGTTCGTCGATGACGGATCCACGGACGGCTCCGCGTCCGTCGCGTCCGAATATCCGGTCCACGTGCTCACGGGACAGGGGCTCGGCGCCGGCGCGGCCCGCAACCTCGGTTGGCGAGCTGCGGAGCACGAGTTGGTCTGGTTCGTCGACGCCGACTGCGTCGCACGTCCCGACGCGCTCGACCGTCTCCTGCCGCACCTCGTCGATCCGAAGGTCGCAGCGGTCAGCGGCAGCTACGACAACGCGCGTCCGGACTCGCGTCTGGCACGGCTGATCGACGAGGAGATCCAGATCCGCCACCGGCGCATGGGCGAGGAGGTCGACTTCCTCGCGACGTTCAACGGGCTCTACCGCCGCTGCGTCCTGGAGGGTCTCGGGGGCTTCGACGAGCGCTACCGGAAGGGACAGGACGCCGAGCTGTCGTTCCGAGCCCGGGAGGCGGGCCATCGCCTCCGTTTCGAGCATTCGTCGCGCGTCGCGCACTTCCACGAGGACCGCCTCGGCCCGTACCTCC